>RFKO01000315.1 GCA_003694235.1 Anaerolineae bacterium | reverse complement strand
TGGGTGCCGCGCATGCCTCAGCAGAAGCAAAACAGCGCCTGAACGCTCAGGCGCTGTTTGCAGGTGCCCCCAGGGAGATTCGAACTCCCGTTTTGGCCTTGAAAGGGCCACGTCCTGGTCCCCTAGACGATGGGGGCATTTGGGGGAACGGAGCACATTCTACCAAAACAAGATACACCGGTCAAGCAGCATTTTTACTCGTCTGTCGCTCTGGGCGGCGCAGAGCGTCGCGCCCCACCCCGCCCTGTTCTACGGCCGCGGCCGGTGTTCGCATCCAGCATGACATTCAGCCAGGAAAGCGCCCGCTGGTCGTATTCGCAAAGACCGCAAACGTCACACACCCAGGCCGGAAATTCCGGCACGGCGATGTAATCCCCACCCAGGCGGGTGAAGTAGGTCACATGCCGCAGTCGCAACCGCCCGGCCTGACATTCCGGACAGGTGTACTGAGGTTCTTTTGCTTTCCCGTCTTCTGTCATGGCTTTCCCCCGCTACGGCGAAGCCAGCACCGGCATGGGTTGATCCACCAGTCCCAGCGCTTCGGGCGGCCAGTAAACAAACACGGCCTTGCCGATGATATTCTCCAGCGGTACCGGCCCCCAGCTGTGGGAATCGGAAGAGTTGTTGCGATTGTCACCCAGAACGAACAGCGTTCCTTCGGGGACGTACCATGTGCCGGTGTAACGCGTCTTGTCGTCCAGATAAGGTTCTTGTAAGGCATATCCGTTGACGAACACCTGCCCGTCATGGATATCGATTGTCTCGCCCGGCAGGCCGATCACGCGTTTGATGTAATCCTGGCTGGGGTCGCGCGGCAGGCGAAAAACCACCACGTCGCCGCGTTGCGGTTCTCCGAAGCGATAGGCCAGCTTGGAAACAATGATGAACTCTCCGTTGATGAAGTTCGGCATCATGCTCTCGCCTTCCACCCGCACGCGGGCGGTCACGGCGTTGATGCCCAGAAACAGCACCAGCGAGATCAGAACGGTTTCCAGCAAATCCAAAAGAAAACGGAAACACCCCTTCCCTGGCGACGGTTGCGGCGTCTCTGGCTCCAGGGAGGAGGGAGGAAATTCATAGGGTTCCACCGTACCTCCTGCGCCGCCTGCCTGGCAGGCGGTTCATCAATCAACGAGCAATTTTCAAAGGGGGATTATAAAGCGGGAGAGAAAGCCCGACAAGAGGGGGATTACTTCAACGAGGGAAGATGAACAGAGTCCACAATGCCAACGATGACCGAGATGATGCACCCATCCGGCAGGTTAAGCGCCTGGCGCGCGCCGTTGCCTTCGCGGTTGACCAGTACCGTATCGCCGATGCCGGCGTGGGTGTTGTCCACCGCGATGAAATCCCCCTCCGCGGCATCGCCGGGCAGGGTTAGCGGCTGTACCACCAGCAAGCGACGGTTATCGTAGTGCGGGTGACTGATCGTGGTCACCACTGTACCGACAACTTTTCCCAGGATCATCTCAGGTATACCGCTGATAGCCTTCTTTGAGCGTGAAATCGAACTCGCCGTCCGGACGCACCTTGAGTTCGTCCACGATGCCGACCAGCGCCAGGTCCACCGGTACAAAGGTGTGCTCCCGCAGCGCCAGAGCGGCTTCTCGCGAACGCACCATCACGCACAGGTCGCCGGGGCCCGCCTGCACCACATCCACGGCCACCTGCAGCGGCCCGGCCGGTTTCAGTTTGCGATCCAGCGGCTCAACCACCAGCAATTTCATCCCCTTCATGTCGGGGTATTTGATGGTGCACACTGCGGTGCCGCGCACGCGACCGAAGAGCATGTCACACCTGGCGGGTTTTGATGTTCTGCAGCACGCGATGGATGATCGCGTCCAGCAGTTTGGGGTCCACCGCATTGCCCACGCGGGCCAGCACAGCCTGCCGCACACGAGCGTGCAATTCGGCCTGCGTGGCGGGTGGCGGCGAAGCGGGTTTGGCAGCCTCGGAAGCGCTGGGGGAGGGGATTTTGGCAATGTAAGGACGTTCCGGCGCAGCCGGCGGTTTGTCATGCGGCTGGCGCAGTTCGATGCCCAGCCGTCTGGCGCGTTCGCGCGCCAGATCGGTCAACACCACATCGTCGTCCACCTCCAGGGCGGTGACTCCCTGCCGAAAGAGGTCTTCGATATCCCGCTCGGTATAAAAAGTCTTGGGCATCTTGTTGCCTCCTGACTAATACTTGCTGATCACGCCCTCCAGGCTTTCCAAAGCCTGAATGGCGGCCTCGCGCGCCGTTTTGGCTTCCGATTCTGTGCCGGAGAGCCACATGCGGCCGAAGCGCCCCACCGAACTCACGTGCACAACGTTGATGCTGGCGGCTTTCTCCGCTTCGTTGCACGCCAGGTTGATGTAAGCCGCCGGATAGCACTCTACCACCAGCAGGGTCTGGCCGGGGACAAGCATGCTGCCCCGCCGCCAACGGTTGAGCAACTGTGCCTGATAGGGGTCCACATTGGTGATCAACTGGGTGGAGGCGATCTGTGGCTTGATGCGGTCTTCCACCCGCAGGCCCAGGCGCTCCAGCACAATGCGTCCGGATTCGAGCACGTCGGCCTGGTTCATGGAATGGATCTCGAACATGCCGAACTCGCGCTCCACCACCTGCGCTCCGGGTTTGGCTTCGGTGGCTTTGACGGCGATGTCAACCGTGCGGAACACTTCGTTGCCAGGGGCCATCTCGATGTACAGAGAAGCCATCCCTGCCACCGGCAGATCGCCTTGCGTAATCGTGCCGACAAAGGCCGCGTACTGCGGCTGCATACGATCCAGATAACAATAACAACGTAACGAAAATTCACTTGCCATACGCTATACCTTCTCTTTCACATCGTGCAGGGCAAACCCCAGCGGGGTGACAAAAGCCGGATGTGTGGGCACGCGCACGGGCAGGCCGGTGTACTGCTGCACGACCCTGTCCATGCCAGGGTAGGCGCTGGTGCCGCCGACCAGTGTGATCGTTTCCAGCGGCACGCCGCTGGCCTGAATGTGACGGGCGGCAATGCTGGCGACCTTCTCCATCACCGGGCGCAGAATCGGGAACAGGCGCGGCTGCTCTTGCGGATCGGTCTTCAGCGCTTCGGCCTCTTCGAACTCGATATCGTGCGCGCCGGCAATCACCAGGGTGAAGTGCGTGCCGCCGGTCGGCTCGTCGGCGGTGTACACCACCTCGCCGTCCTGGAAGATGGCGATGCCCGTCGTGCCGCCGCCAACATCCACAATCGCGCCGGAGCGCAACCCCAACAAGGCGTTGGCCGCCGTTGGCTCGTCCACCAGATGGGTGCACTCCAGGCCGGCTGATTCCAGCACATTGGCCACGGCTCGCACCTCTGGCAGGGGGACGCCCGGCGGATAGCCGCTGGCCGCGTGGGTGAGCTCGCGCCCCAGACGGCGTTCCACCCGCGCTTTCATGGCCCGCAGACGGTCCACCGCCCCGATGAAATCCACCACCAGGCCATCCCGTACCACCTGGGCGAACTGATACTCGCCCGCCAGGGGAACGCCGGCCGCATCCACCACCACCAGCACGAGGTAAGCCGTGCCCAGGTCAACGCCGACATGCAGGCGCCCTGAAGGCGCGTCCTCCAGCGGTGGGGGCTCAGGGTCGGGCGCCCAGTGAAGCACCTGGGCGGCGCGTTGCAACACCCCGGCGGCGTCAGAGGCAGTCCGAGCGGGAAACACGCTTATTTCGCTTCTCCGCCGCTACGACCGCCGAAGCTGCCCTTGGTGTTTTGCGGCAGGATCATCTCCACATGTTCATGCGGGCGCGGGATGACGTGCACCGATACCAGTTCGCCGACGCGTTTGGCGGCCGCAGCCCCGGCATCGGTCGCCGCTTTGACCGCGCCGACATCGCCGCGCACCATCACGGTGACATAGCCACCGCCCACGTATTCCGAGCCGATCAGCACAACGTTGGCCGCCTTGACCATCGCGTCCGCGGCTTCGATTGCGCC
>RFKO01000059.1 GCA_003694235.1 Anaerolineae bacterium | reverse complement strand
CCCATCCAGCAACGCCAGCGGATGTCCGCCGGTCGCCCATTCCACCGGCACATCGCCCAGCGTCGCACGGGCGGCGGCGAGTTCATCCGCCGGCCGACGGTCGTTCAGCACCACGCGCGCGCCGCGCGCCGCCAGAAAGCGGCTGAGGGCCAATCCCTGCCGCGCCGCGCCGATGACCAAAACCGTTTTCCCTTGCGAGTTCGTCATCACGTCACCGCCAGCGCCACGCCGATCATCGCGGCCATCAGGGTAATCAACCAGAAGCGCTGCACCACCTGCGTCTCGCTCCAACCGCTGAGCTCGAAATGATGATGCAGCGGCGTCATGCGGAACACGCGCCTCCCCTCGCCATACAGGCGGCGGGTGAGTTTGTAATAGCTCACCTGAATCATCACGCTGAGCGTGTTGCTCACCGGAATGACGGCAATAATTGGCAGCACCGCCCACTGACCGGTCATCAAGGCGATCACCGCCAGCGTGGCACCCAGACTAAGCGAGCCGGTATCGCCCATGAACAGCATGGCCGGGTGCACGTTGAACCACAAAAAGCCAAACACCGCGCCCACCACGGTAAAGCAAAAGCGCGCCACATAAATCTGCCCCTGCAACGCAGCGATGCCGCCGTAGGCTGCAAACGCGGTCGCCGAGATCAGACCGGCCAGCCCATCCAGCCCATCCGTCAGGTTGACGGCGTTGGACGTGCCCACAATGATGAACATTGCCAGCGGGATGTACCACAACCCGACTCGAAACTCGATGTGGAAAGTCGGCAGGTAAAGGTGCGGCGCATCGAGAAAGTGGTACAGCCCAAACGAAGCCACGAACGCCACCAGCAATTGCAGGATGAATTTGGTGCGGGCGCGCATCCCCTCGCCGCGGCGACGGCCGCGCAACCCTTCCCAATCGTCCACCGCACCGATCAGCGCGTAGGAGAGCATCACACCCAGGGGCAGCAAAATCGAGTTGCCCAGGAATTCCATCGGCCCGACGAGCGAGGCCGCGTTGAGCAGCACGGTGATCAACATCACCGGCAGCACAATCATCACCCCGCCCATCGTCGGCGTGCCCAGTTTGCTGAAATGCCGCTCCGGACCCTCCAGGCGGATGGTTTCACCCACCTTGAAGTGCCGCAAGATGCGCAGCAAAGGCGTGCCCCAGATCACGGTGAGCATAAAACTGAAGCCGGCCAGCGCCAGGGCAACCGCAGTCTGAGTCATGACAACGCCTCCAGCTGAGCGACGATGCGATCCATGCGCATGCCGTGTGACCCCTTGACCAGCACCACATCGCCCGAACGCAAGAGAGCGCGCAAGATATTCACGGCCTGGTCGCCGTCCTCGCATTCCTGAATGTGTTCGGGCGGGAGACCGGCCGAACGCGCCGCCTGCGCGATCGTCCGGCTGCGCGGCCCCACGGTGACCAGCACATCGGCCACCTCCGCGGCGCGCAGCCCGACCTTCCAGTGGCCCTCATGTTCATACGGGCCAAGCTCCAGCATGTCGCCCAGCACCGCGATCCGGCGTCCCTCGATTTCTGCCAGCAGATTCAACGCCGCCAGCGTGGATTGCGGCGAGGCGTTGTAGGTATCATCCAGCAGCAAGGCCCCGCTCTCGGCGCGCACCACCACCAGACGCAACTGGGTATGCCCGGCGCGCAGCCCGCTGACGATCTCCTGCCAGCTGAGACCCTCCACCAGCCCGACGGCAGCGGCGCGCAAGGCCGTATGCACCGAGTGACGGCCGATCAGCGGGACGCGTAGATACAGCGTCTCGTTACGATAGTGCAGGCGAAAGCGAATACCATCCAATCCCAGACCTTCCACCTGGTCTGCCCACAAATGTGCGCGCGGATCGAGGCCATAGAAGAAAACGCGCGCCCGGGTCTTCTCGGCCATGGCCCGCACCAGTGGATCGTCATAATTCAGCACGGCCACCCCATCAGGAGCGGGCGGCAGGGCTTCTACCAGCTCCGCCTTTCCCTGGGCGATCGCCTCCACCGAACCGGCGCGCTCGGCGTGCACCGTACCGATGTTGGTAATCACGCCCACACTGGGCAGCGCCAGGTCGCACAGGAAGGCAATCTCGCCGGGGACGTAAAAACCCATCTCCAACACAGCGCGGTGATGCCCCGGGCTGAGGCGCAAAAGGGTGAGCGGCAAACCGATCTCGTTGTTCAGATTGCCGGGGTTTTTCAAAGTGCTGTAACGCTGTCCCAACACCGAGGCGGTCAATTCCTTGGTGGTGGTTTTGCCCACGCTGCCGGTGATGCCGACGACGCGGACATCCATCTGCCGCCGCCAGTGCCGCGCCGCCTGCTGCAAGGCCTGCAATGTGTTCTCCACCCGCAGCGCGCAAGGGATGGGAACTTCAGCATCCAGATTCGTCCCCGCGCCGGGGCGCAGGTCGAGCACAGGTATCTCCGCGGGGATATCGCGCTCCACAAGGGCGAAGCACGCCCCGCGGGCGAAGGCATCCTCCACGAAATCATGGCCGTCCACCTTCTCACCGGGCATGGCCACGAATAAGGCACCGGGAATCGCCTGACGGGAATCCACCACCGCATCGGTCACCACTTGCGTGGCCCAGGCGGGGCGCTTCCCCGTCAACGCTTCTACCAAATCAGCCAGAGTTAGCATCGTCACTGCGCTCCCAGTTGAATGCGCACATCATCGGGGGGGATATCCATCAAAACCACCAGCCGTTCAACCACATCCACGAACACCGGCGCGGCCATCAACGAAGCCCAGGGCGAAGTGGTCGGCTTATGCAGCCAGACATACACCATAAACCGAGGGTCGCTCACCGGCCCCCACCCGATAAAACTGGCGTTGGTCAGAGAGGTACCGTAAATCGTGCCGGTGCCAGTTTTACCGGCCACGCGATAGCCGGGATACATCTCGGTGTACGACTCGCTCTCCACAATTGTGGCCAGCATTTCGGTCAGCGTGGCCGCGGTCTCCGCCGAGATTGGCTGCCCGGCATACTGCGGTGTGACTTCGTATTGCTGCGAGCGGCTGACCACTGCTTTGAGAATGTGCGGCGTGATCATGCGCCCCTGATTGGGCAACGCCGAGACCGCCCGCAGCATTTGCAGGGGGGTGACCATAATGCCCTGCCCGTAAGAATTCGTCGCCAGGTCAATCGGATGCCAGTCCGGGTGGTTATCGAAGCGCACATAACCCGAAGATTCATTGGCCAGCTCGATGCCGGTGGGTGTGCCGAACTGGAAGGCGCGCACATACTGATAAAAGCGGCTCTGCCCCAGCTTCTCGGTGGCTACCCAGGCCAGACAAACGTTCAACGAGTGCTCCATGCAGGTGGTCATGGTCTGCGGCCCCCAGGCGCCGCCATCCCAGTTACGAATTGTCCAGCCATCCACCTCCAGACTACCGGTATCGGTAAAAGGCGTATCGGGAGAGACCACACCGGTATCCAGCGCTGCGGCCATGGTGATGATCTTGAACACCGAGCCGGGCTCGTAACTGTCCAGCGCCATATTGAAGGAGCGGTCATCCGAAAACTTCTGCACTTCAACATCCCAATCGCCGCTCAAATCCATGCGCGGCGCGTTGGCCATCCCCAAAATTTCGCCGCTGCGCGGATCCATCACCACAATCAAACCCTGCTTGGCGCCGGTGATGCCCATGTGCTCATCCAGCACCTCTTCCAGGGCAGCCTGAATCTCACGGTCAATCGTGAGCACCAAATCGGCGCCGTGCAGCGTATCCGGCAGGTTCAACGCCTGGTAGGGATTGGCCGAAACACGCGTCTGCCGCTCCTGCCCGGAGAGCAACATCTGCAATTTTTCCTCCACACCCTGCACGCTGCTCCCATCCTTGAGCACAATACCCAGCACATTGGAAGCCAGCGAGCCTTCGGGATAACTGCGATCATAGCGAGGGGAGATCACCAGCCCGCGCAGACTGTGTTTCTTGCCATCGGGGGTGGAGCCTGGATCGACAGCCGCGTCCGTCTTTTCCTTTAGCTGGATGAGACGGCTCGCCTGCTCGTAGGGTACAAAATAATCCAGCAAGATATGGGTGTTCTCCACCGTCTCGGGGTCCTGGCTGGCCAGCCGCAGCACCTCGCTGTAATCCATCCCCAACACATTGCTGACGGCCAGCGCAATGCTGATGGGGTTCTGCACCGCGTTCAACTCCAGCGAGACCTCGTAAATCAGCTGGTTGCCGGCCAGCAGGTAACCATCCCGATCGTAGATATTGCCACGAGCGGGCTGCAAGTAGGCAACTTCCACCCCATCCAGCGGCTCAATTTCACGGATCTGCTCACCTGGCCCGCCAACCTGCAGACTGACCAGGCGCGCGATGATAACCACGCCTCCCAATAAGAAAAGCGCGCCGGTGATGACGAAACGCAAAGCAGTGCGTACGTTCATGGCAGTTCCGCCAGCGGCAGCACAGGAGCTTCCATCTGCGCCAGCAGCCAGTCCAGCCACGATTGCGTGAAGGCCGGCGAGATGACCGGACGAGAGATGACCACCGTTTTGGCAGGTGGAGCCAGGACGACCGCCTGCCTGCCCGGATATCCTGGCACAAGCACGTACACCAACTCATCGGATGTAACCGGCCGGAAGCCCAGCGCCTCAGCGCGCTGCCGCATGTTGGTCGCCGAGGTCTGGAAAGCCAGTTCTGAGCGCAACTGGGCAATTTCGAACTCCAGCGCCTCGATTTGCTGGCGCGAGCGTTGAATCTGCCGCCCCAGGGTAGCCGCGCGGGCGTTCACACTGACGAACAAACTGCTCAGCAGCACCAGCACCAGCACCACCGTCAGCAGCACACCAATACTCCGCAGCTGTCGCCGCCACGGAGCCTGAACATAGGCCTGGGTGTACTGCATCGTCCGTTGCATGGTTTCCTTCGCCTGGGTTTCCATACCCCAGGGCTTGCAAGAGTTATGCCATCTGGCGCTTTTCTGCCACCCGCAGACGGGCAGAACGCGCCCTCGGATTGGCGGAAACTTCTTCCTCGTCCGGCCGAATCGCACCACGCGAGACCAGGGTCAGGCTGGCAAGATGATCACAGGTGCACACCACCTGTTCGGGCGGGCAAAGGCAGTCCCGGCTCTCCTGACGAAAGTACTGTTTCACCAGCCGGTCTTCCAGCGAGTGAAAGCTGATCACCGCCAGCCGTCCGCCAGGAGCCAGCGCCTCGACAGCCAGGGGTAACACCTGTTCTACAGCCTCCAGCTCGCGGTTGACGGCGATTCGCAAAGCCTGAAAGGTGCGCGTGGCCGGGTGAATGCGCTCCCGGCCGCTGCCCACGGCCCGCCGGATGATCTCGGCCAGATGGCGAGTGCTTTCAATCGGACGGGAAGCCACGATCGCTCTGGCGATCCTGCGAGAGCGACGCTCCTCGCCGTAGCGATAGATCAAATCGGCAAGCTCCTCCTCCGGCAGGGTGTTCACCAGCTCGGCGGCGGTGACATCGGCGGAGGGGTCAAAGCGCATGTCCAGCGGCCCGTCCTCACGAAAGGAAAACCCCCGCCGGGGATCACCCAGCTGCATGGAGGAGACACCCAGGTCGAGGAGAATCCCGTCCACGCTTTCCCAGCCAAGCGCCTGCAACTGCCGGGGCAACGTCAGATAAGAGGCCT
>RFKO01000314.1 GCA_003694235.1 Anaerolineae bacterium | reverse complement strand
AGGTTGCAGGCCAGGGTGGCAAGCAGGAGGCATGCGAACAGGATAAGGAAGTGTTTCGGGGTGGGGTGGTTCATCCTAATCTCTCTTTCTTTTCTGTTACTAGCTGGAAGCTCTACACGCCGCTGGTATTGATCTGAGCGGCTGCGCGGTTGATGACCTGCCAGAGCGCCAGTGCCAGCAGCCAGTCTCTCTCGGCGGGAGTTACGTCTGGGGCGGTGAATTCTACCGCCGGTGGACGCGGTATGTTCTTCAAGAAACGAAAGTACCCTCCATAGTAAGGGTTTTCCAGTTGGGCAACCTCGCGTCCGTTCAACGTCACCGGGCGGGTGGATCGATCTCTCGCAAGACGCGCCACTTGGCCGATGGGTTCGCCGGATGCGCTGAGCAATTGGCCGTCGGGCTGCAGGCTTCCCAACATCCTGCCATCTACCTGAATGACGACCTGGCCTGAGGCGTCTGCCTCATAATCCAGGGATTGAACACTGGTTCGGGCGTGCGCTTTTCCGACGAAAGCAACCGGCAGGTTGTACACGCGGCGGCCGCGGAGCGAAAAAGCGGCCCAGGCGCGCTGTTTCTTGTTTTTGGCGGCGGCGACCAGGCCGCGGGCGCGGGCCTGACGACCAAAGGCTACCCATTTTAGATTGCGGTAGGTGTGTAACTCGGTAAACGCATCATGGCTCCAGAGTTGTACCCGAGGCATGAGGGTAGCCACCTCTGCTTGCATTTCCGTTTGCATGGCAGCCCACCCAGCATCGCTATTGGGCTGCCGGCCGCGTAGAAAGAAGTGGGCCAGCACCGCTCCCATGCCCACAAATCCCAATATCCCAATGCATATGGGCGCCAGGCAGAGAATAAGAGACAAGCCAGTTTCACCGTTCATGATGGTTTTTTGCCTTACGCTACAGCCTTTTCTTTCGATGATGGGTAGTGGATGCAAAGTAAGTTGCGCACATGGCGTAAAGCGAGATTGATCTTGCCTTGCATCACTTCCAATAGGTCACCATCCGGTGAGACAATGTATGATTACCAGTTGTCGCCTTGCATGGTGGCGTTGTAAAAGAGTTCCAGCCCGATGACAGCCAGCAGCCATGTTGTCTCATCTGGGTCGAGCCCGGCCCGAATGTGGCGGAGGGCAGGCCAGGGGGCTGGGAGAGGGGTGATGGCACGATAGTAGCGCCCTCGAAATCGATAGGGCTGACGCATCCACACAGAGGTTAATTCGGCGATCGTTCGGTCATGCATCGTGACGGGGCGATACGAGTCGGGCACCCGTCGCGCTGAGTGGATAACTGTGGCGGACCTCTTGTAGCCCCCGGCTGGGTTTCCCGTAGCGTCGAAGAGTTCGCCCTCGGGGATGTGAATGCGCCCGAAGGTCTGGTTATTCACCCTGATGAGCGCTTCCCCATGAATAGGGAATGTCTTCTCCAGGTGGAACTCCATAGCGATCTCCTCGTTCGATGTCCATATGCTCAGATGCGCGATTTTTGCTTCGGGGCGGTCAAGCGAAAACGCCAGGTACCCTTCCGCTTCAGGCTGGCCCAGGCTCTTGACAGCGCCTCGGGCCCATCCTCGCATTCCCACGCCTGAAGCGATATTCCATTGCCCCTGCCAGCACGCAGCCAGGTCTTCGAGTGGATCTGAATCCCAGGGAAGCAGATTTTCTCTGGCCTGCATC
Source organism: Anaerolineae bacterium (assembly GCA_003694235.1). Taxonomy (GTDB): domain Bacteria; phylum Chloroflexota; class Anaerolineae; order Anaerolineales; family UBA11858; genus J130. The sequence continues at coordinate 3,484 of RFKO01000314.1, read as the reverse complement.
AGGAAGACATCGTCATCCTTCGGACGGGCGGTTGGCGTATGTTTAAGGGCGCGAAAGAGGAATAACCCTGCTGCGACGAAGACCACCATCCCGCAGAGGCCCAAAAGACATACCGGCAGCAATGCCATCGCAATTTGTGAAGGTGTTTCCATATCTTTGACTGCATGTTCTCTGCCAAAATGAGAGAAACGCTACCCTCTATTGGTCGGGCGATTCCGCAGGGAGCAGCGTTAGAGCCCGGCATCGTCATCCGATTGTTTGATGTCGGCGTCAAAATATGGGTCGATCTGCGATGGTGAATATCCCTGGTTCTTATTGCTTGCGTGAGCAGATGAATTCGGTGGTGCGGGCCGGCTGTTGGCATAGCGCCATACTCCAAAGGGCAACAGCCAGGGCAGGATGGCCAGGCATAGCAAGGGGAGGCCTATCCAGGCAGGAGTTTGCCCTGCCTGCGAGCCCAGTTCATAGGTGCCCCCGCCGGCCAGTGTGCCGATGCCCATCACACAGCAAAATAGAGAAGGGCACGCCGCGACAAATCCGGTGATGACGGTCCAAAGTTTGGCATTTTCTTGATGCATGGTGACCTCCTGAATTCATCGAGATTTCGTAGTTGTTTTTTCTGGAATTGGCGGGTGAAAGCCTCCGAGCCAACCACCAGCAGCCGTTGTGGGTAGCGGAATTGTTTGCTTTGTCTGTTTTTGGGCCGACCTCCCGCAGGTCGAGAACCTGCGGGAGGGTTCCTCGTGCTCAGGGAAGCCAGACGGTGTAGGACAGGCTGATTACCCAGTCATCCGGCATGTCGAAGCCAGCACGGTTTTCGATCTTGTCGATGTGGAAGTAGCCATATACGTCGTTCCAGGTGTGATAGCAGTAAGTCTCTCCTTCCTGCACCGGGCCGATCCCCGGTGAACATGACTGGTAGGCTTTGCACACTTCGAAGGAGGGCGAGGAGACCTGCGTCATGCAGATTCCTTCTCCTTCTCCCACGTATTGACCGAGACTGTGGCCGTAGTAGACGCCGTTTTCGTTGGGCGCGAAATACACCAGTTCGGGTACACCGCTGAAATCCATATCCGCTTTGTCTCCCGACTGATAGCTGTCGTGCAGTTCCACATAACCGCTGCGCGTTTGCATCGCCGGGATGGGCGATGGCGTCACTGTGGGCGTGATGGAAGGCGGCGCGGGGGCTGTGCAGGGGAGCACCTGGACGCGCACCGGGCTGGCCGCCACATAGTTTTGTTGTTTATCGAATGCAGAGACGGTGACCATCACCTCCCCTGATCCGCCTTGAAGTCGCGAGTCGGCTCCCAGGGAGTACAGATCAATACTGTATGCACCGTTGCCGTCGGGGTTCATCAGCATGGCCTGGCCAGGAGCGGCGGGGGCGGCAGGGAATTTCCACTCCACCTGTAGCTGGAGAACCTGACTGGGGTCGTTGACCCAGGCTCTGACGCTGAGCGTGGTTGGTTGCCCGCTGCCGCATGATGATCCATAAAACACCGGGTTGGGTAGCGCTTCCACGCGCGTGATTTGCAAGGCGGAGACGCCGCCTGAAAATGGGGACTGGGCAAGGGGCGTGCTTGTGGTGCTGCCGCCACCACCAGATGGCGGGGCGGTGTTACCCCCAGCGGCTGGTGGTGGGGCGGTGGGTTGCGGGACGCTGCCGCCGGAAGCGGGAGGGGGATTTTGAGCAGCGGCGGTGGCCGTCAGGGGCGGCAGGGTGACCTGGACGTAGCCCTGGGGGGCGGTGGGCTGTGTCTGCCCTCCCAGTTGGACTGCTTGTCCCGCCGGCGGCTGCACCACCCCTGGCGCGGGAACTTGTGGCCCTTGATCTGCCGGTGGCGCCGGGCCGGCACTAAGGTTGCAGGCATTCAGAGCAAGGGCAACTAGCAGGAAGAGTGTTAGGGGGTAGATTTTCCTGGTGTTCATCGGAACCTCTCAAACAGATGTCATGCCTTCAGGGTGTGTACTCTGTCTCGTAATAAATGTTGATGTATGATTGGATCGGGTTGCTTTGGTCTGGCACCAGGGTTGAGATGACCAGATACCCGTAGTGTCCGTTTCCGGTTTTGAAGCAAACCCAATCTCCCTCGATGATTGTGACAGATGCATATGAGCTGTTGTCAACGTAAGACCGGCACTGGGTCACGGATGGCGTTCCCCCATACCAGACCGCCAGGAGAGTGCCGCCGAGGCCCAGCAGCGAGCCTTCATCGCCGCTGTAGTAGTCGAAGGAGAGGTCTGCACCGCCCCCATCCATATCGTAATCTCCGGCGTTGTAGATCGTGGCTGTACCATCCGTTGTAGGTGCAACAATGGTTATCGTTACGGCCTGTTGCACGCTGTCGGGGTTGCTGCAATCCCCGCCACGGGCTTCCAATGTGAACGTCAATTGTGTCCCGGCGAGGCCGAACATGGCTGTGCCGGCGGAGTATTCAACCGCGTCCTCGGGAACACTATCGCCGTTGAGCGTCACACCACAGGTGGCGTTCTCGGTATCCCAGGTAAAGAGGATGGCACTTCCTTCCATCACCTCGTTGTTGTTGAGCGAGTAGAAATAGTTGATGGACGGAGGAGAGGGCAATATTGTGAGGGTGCACTCGTGCAGTCTGGCTGAGGTGGCGTTGCTTATCACGGTGTGCCCCTGTTTATCGGTGGCTTCCACCACGACGGTCAGGTAGCCATCGCCCATGGATTGACCGGCGAAGGCCGCGGCGACATCGATGTCGGCTGCATAATCGCCAATCCCTAATGGATACATGTTGACGGTGGTTTCTTGCTGAGGCAACATCGTAGGATCGGGTACGAAGCCATACCGCACGCGGGCGGACTGGATTTGATCCAAGGGGTCAATTGTGGCCTGGACCTGCAACGCAGTCGCTTCACCGCTAACGCAGACGCCATAATACACATCGGCGGGGTTGACCTGCACGTTGGAAATCGTCAGAGGCTGTGATGCCGGCGGCTGTGGTGGGCCGGGAACGCCTCCAGGAGGAGGATTGCTTCCGCAGTAGTTTATGGTGATAGCGGCAGGGTGACCTCCACCCGGTTGATTGGTATCGGGGTAAGTTTGCCAGTTGTTCTTGCCATCGCTGGCCATGATTTGATATTCAAAGCCTCCGTTGAGGCCGTTCAGAAACGCGGCCGCCTCTGCGTTCATGTCCAGCGTGAGGCGATATAGTCCTCCCCCAATGGGTGTCATGTCTTTTTCTTTGAAATTCGTTCCATTGATTGGATTGTATGTGCGCAGGTTGTACCGCACATACACCCGTTGCACACCGCTGGCATTGTCGCTCACCGTGGCCGTCAATGTGAGCGTGGTATTACCGCATGTGTTGTTGCCGTAGTAAACAGGCCCGTTATCTTGCACATTGGAGATCAGCGGCGGCTGCGTATCCGCTGCTGTGCTGCTGCCGGAATTGGCTGCATTGTTCCCCGCGGGTGGTGGGGGAGGATTGCCGGCCGGTGGGTTGTTGTTGCCGCT
>RFKO01000058.1 GCA_003694235.1 Anaerolineae bacterium | reverse complement strand
CGGGGAGCATACAAACGCGCCGTCTCCAGCGCGTTGCGCGCCAGCACCCTTCGCTGCGTACGCAGCACATCCATCAACGTGACCACCTCCCAGGCATATTCCGGGAAAGCGTCGCGCAACACTGCCTCGACCGCCCGATCGATGGGATGTGTGCGCCAGAGACGAAAAAACAGCGCCTTTTGCTGCCTTGCGTTGACCGTCGTCATAGCATGCCGCGGGCAGGCGAGGGCATTACCCTCGCCTGCTTACCGATTCCGAGGCCGAAAAGCCGCGGCGGCGACTGCCAGATGTCAGGAACCCTGGCAGAGGGACGAGAATCTCACCGCCGCCGCGCCGGCCGCCTGCGGCGCATGGCGTTCAGCGCGGCGACCAGAATCACCAGCACCATACCGGCCACCGCCAGCCCGATGGCGGGCAACACCCAGGCCGGCCGCCCCTGGATGGGCACATTGGTCTGTGGCACCAGCGGCGAGGAGGTCTCGCCTTCGGCGGCAGAAGCCGGTAAACCATAGTCGGTGGCTGGCGGGCGCGTATCGGCGCTGAGAACCTGGTTCTCGAACACCAGCGAGAAATTTCCACCCAGCCCGGCCCGCAGATTGCCATCGGTCAGCGCCGTGCCGGCCGCGCGCAGGCCATCCGCCGAACTGCCCATCACCGCCATGATGGCGTTATTGCTGTTCCACGGCGAGTTGAACAGCTCGATGTAGCCTACACTGCTGCCTGTGGGGATGCGGTAATCCACCTGCAGCACATCAGTGGCCGCCATGTTGGTATTCATGTCCACCGGCGCAGGCAAAGAAGCGCTCAACTCACTCAACACGTCCAGCGTGGAAGGCACGCCCACCAGGATGAAATGCCGGCTGCCTTTGCTCTGGTCGGGCACGGCATTGGCATAATGCACCGCCAGATCGCTGACGTTCGGGTTGACCACGTCGCCCAGATAGAAAGCGATCTGCGCGGCCACATCCCAGGCGGTCGGATCACCGGGCGGAACCACCAGCGCGGTGGTACCCAACACCGGATTGAGCGAGAAGGGCGAGGGGAACTGCCCCAAATCGAAGCGCGTCGTGGCAACGTTGAACACCGTGCTCTCTATCAGCGGCAGATGCAGGGTGGATTCCGGCCAGATTCGCACCCAGGTGCTGCCCAGGTTGGGATCCACGCAGTAGTTATTGGGAATCAACTCCGCGTTGATCCGCAGTTTGTTATAACCGGTGAACACCGTGGCAGTCGGGATGGCAATGCGCAGTTGAGTGTAATCGGCCGTGGTGTCATCGAACTTGACGCTGCCAACATCTTTACCATTGACCTGCACCACCAGGCCGGAAAGATCGTAGTTCAGCAGCTTGGAGTGACTGAGAATCAGGTCAAAGTAGGCGCCTTCGTCCAGCATCTTCCCCGGCGGGATGTAAAAGCGATACTCGGTTGCGCTGAACCCAACCCGCCAGAGCTTCTTGTCGGAGTAGCCCAGATCGGCCAGTGTGTAATCCACGCGCGACTCGATGCTCTGGGGCACATCCGGGTTGACGGCAGCCACAATCGCCAGATTCTCCTGAGCCGCAGGCAGCACTTCACCGGTGCTCACCGCTTTGCCGGCCTTGACCACGCCGGCGTCATCCGCCCCGCTGACCAGCAGCACGACGAAAGAGGGATTCCACGGCGAAACCGCCATTTGAATCACTCCGTCGCCAGCCTGCGCGCCAGCCTGGGCGAAGGAAGCGCTGGAACTGCCTGCCGGGAAGGTCACCGAACCGGCAAACGGCAGCGACTCCGGTTTCCCCACCAGGATCACATGATTGGCGCTCAAATCATCCGAACTCACCTGACTGCTGGTGCGAAGCGTGAGCAACAGATTGCCGTTGGTCATGCCGCCAAAGCCGCTGGCCACAGCCATAGCGGCTTCCAGTTCACCGGCGCTGGGGTTATCCGGCACAACCAGAACAGCCTGATCAGGCACAAATGAGTTCTGATAGATCGGGCGGGGCAGCAAGGCCAGGCTGGTCACCGGCTCGGAAAGCGCGTGAGGGAAGGTCACCTTGGAATACGGATGAATTGCCACCCGCGTGCGCAGGTCGAATTCATCACAGCTGCCGCCGGCATCCAGTTCAATCGCGATCTGGTGGGATTCGCCCGGCGCGACCTCCTGCAAAGCCGTCAACGGAATACGGATCTGCTCCTGACGCTCGCCACTGCGGTCCAGCACCAGCGTCTCCACCAGCTGGTCGTTGACGAAAATCTGCAACGACCCCTCGATCACATGCGCCACCGGCGTTCCCTGGTCGGCGCCCAATGTCGTCCCCGCGGAGGTGAACACATTGAAGGCCAGATTGAGCGTGGCATCGGCGTTCACCTGCCAGTTGGCCGGCAGCGAGAAGGTGTATGTAAACGTATCGAAAGGCCCAAAGAGGATTTCCTCGCTGTAGCCCAGAATGTTGAAGGGAACATCATCGCCGATCTGCTCCACAGAGAGCGTGGGCGTCGGCTGGGGCGGATTTTCGCCCTGTGCGAAAGCCGGGGTGATCAACAAAACCACTCCCAGCATCAGCGACAGAAGCAACAAAAATTTCTTCATCTCAGACTCCTGCTCTATCCTATCCAGTTTTTCAAGTCATTGTCCAACCAGCCCTCTCGCAGGTTTCCAGCCTGCAAAGGGATGGACCGTTACAATGTTTCGGAGAAACAGCAAGCAAAACCTTACCGTTTCTATCAGCATACCACAGATTATCCGTTTGTGTCACATTTTCCGCTCTCCAGGGCGCATGAAAATATGTGGGAGGCACCCTCCCGCAGGTTGTTGATGGCGCACCATTGATGCATATACCCTGGGCTCATCCTCAAAAAATGTGCTGCTGGGGTTGGCGAGGGCAGTGCCCTCGCCAACCCCTATGAGCTATCGAGTGAGCAAAACGACTAGAGCACGGCACGCGGGGGCAACTGCGAGCAGTTGCCCTAAAAATGTCTGATTATTGAAAAGCCCTGCCCTCTACCACATTGGTGTATAGAGAAAACAATCGCCGCAACATCTGCCGACGGGTGAACCGAGCGCTCACCCGTCGCCTGGCCGCCTCACCCAGGCGCGCGCGCAGTTCGCTCGCTTCCAGCAGGGAGAGCAAGGCCCGCGCGAAGGCGTCCACATCCCCCGGCGGCACCAGCAAACCGGTCTCACCCTGCTGCACCGCTTCAGGGACGCCCTGCACAGCCGTTGCCACCACCGGCAGACCGGCGGCCATCGCTTCCAGCACGGTGAGGGGGAAAGCCTCCCACAACGACGGCAGGGCAAACACATCCAGCACCGCCAACACCTGCGGAATATCGCCGCGCCGACCGGCAAAGTGGAACACAGCCTCCAGACCCGCGGCGCGCACCCGCGCCTTCGCGTCCTCCAACAGCGGGCCATCTCCAACCCAGACGAAATGCACCTCGGGGTTTTGCGCCGCCACCTGACGGGCGATTTCCACCATCCTAAGCGGATTTTTCTGTCGACTCAGCCGGCCGACCACCCCAACCAGCGGCGCGTCCGGCGGCACATCCAGCGAGCGTCGCACAACGGCGCGCGCCACATCCGGCGAGAAGTCAGCCACCACCACCCCGCTGTGAACGGTGCAGTACTGGGCGGCATTTCCCACGCCGTTCGCCAGCCCCAGCTCGCGCTCGGCATCGGCCACCGTCATGATACAGGTCGTCCAGTAGCGAGCCGCCACACGCTCCAGCAACACCCACAGGCGAGCCACGAGGGGGTTGGCGCCGGCGTGAAAAGCAAAGCAGTGAGGCGAGTAGATGAGCGGAATGCCCAACCCGCGAGCCGCCAGTCGGGCCAGAAACCCCGGTTTGGAGGCGTGGGCGTGGATCAAATCGAAGGGCTGCGAACGCATCAGGCCGCGCAGACGCAAAAGCACCCTCAGGTCGCCGGCGGGATCGATGCGGTAACGCGCCATGGGCATGCTGAACGCCTGCACGCCATCCAAAGCATTCAACGCGGCCGCCAGCTCCTCGCCGCCTTCAGAGAGACAGGCAAAAGTCAGGCGAAAATCTTCCGCCTGGGCGCCCGCCGCGATCCAGCGGGCGTACTGTCCTACCCCGCCGCCGGATTTGACCACCTCGAGCACGCGTATCGGTCGCTTCACCACTTCACACCTCGCCCCTCGGCCAGTTCAAGATACAACGCTGCCAGCCGATCCGCCGTCCGCCTCAGGCTGTAGCGCGTCTGCACCAGCGACCGGCCTCTCGCTCCCAGGCGCTCTCGCAGCGCCTCATCAGACAGCAAACGCTCACAGGCCGCCACCAGCGCAGCCACATCAGCCGGCGGTACGACCAGGCCGGCCTCCTCGCCCAGCAAGGCGCGCACACCGCCGGTATCGGTGGCCACCACCGGCACACCGGCCGCCAGCGCCTCCAACAGGGTAAGCGGCAGCCCCTCCCGCAGCGAAGGCATCACCAGCACATCCATCGCACCCAGCAGCGCAGGAATATCCTGGCGAAAGCCGGTAAACGTCACCGCATCGGCGAGGTTCAACCGCTCCGCCAGAGCTCGCAAAGCGACATCATCCGGCCCATCTCCAACTATCAGGAAACGCGCCTGGGGAAACCTGTTCCGCAGGCGAGCGGCAGCCTGCAGAAAGTAGGCCTGCCCTTTATCCGGCACCAGACGGCCAATTGTGCCCAATACCAGTGCGTCCGGTGGAATCCCCAGCGTGCGCCGCAAGGCCCGGCCTTCCGCGGCGACATTCTCAAAACGCGCCACATCCACGCCGTTCTCGATGGTGAGCACCCGTGAAGGCCGCGCCGCGGTGTAACGCAGATGATAGGCGCGCACCGTATCCGAAACGGCGATCAGGCGATCGGCGAAGCGCGCGGTGAAGCCGTATAGCCACCCAAACAAGGGATTGCGCGCCCAGGGGTCGGCGCTGTGCAGCGTGGAAACCACCACAGGCACGCCTGCCAGCCGCGCGGCCGGGCGTCCGAAGAAATCGCTCTTGAACAGGTGTGTGTGCACCACATCCGGCCGCAAGCGGCGCGCCAGCCGGAACATCCGCCATGCCAGCAAGGGGTCGAGGCGAAAGCGCCGCGGCAGCGGGTAGAGCGGCACCCCCAGGGCGCGAAAGTCGTCTTCCAGCGGGCCGGGAGTGGAAAAACCCACACTCAGCTCGAAGCCGCGAGCCTGCAGATACGGGATCAGGCGCAGCAGCAACAGCTCTGCGCCGCCGCG
>RFKO01000057.1 GCA_003694235.1 Anaerolineae bacterium | reverse complement strand
TGGACATCTCGCGGCGCAATCTCGACCGGGTGCTGTACTTTGCTCAGTACGTGGTCACCTACGTGGATGAGGATGCCCGTCAGCGTGCCCTCAAGCGCCTGGATGAGGAATACGCGGGGGGAAAGCCCGAAAGCGTGCAGGAACTGGAACAGCAGCTGGAGGCGTTGCAGCTGGAGCGCGATGAGAAACTGGAAGCGTTGAAGCAACGCGAAGAAGAGATCAAGGCAGCTTACGACGAGCGCATCGCTTCCGAATTGGAACCGGTCATCCAGAAAGGCCAGCAGCTGGAAACGGACATCCAATCGCGGGTGGGTGAGAAGGCCCGCAAGGACATCACCTTCCCCGGCACGGATGAGGTGATCGTCGCGGCCGGCGAGGAAATTTCCACCCGCCATCTGGGGGATGTGCAGCAGGTGGTCAAGAGCCGCCTGGAGGAGATCGAAAGCGGACTGAAGGATCAGCGTCAGCGCGAACTCGAGCATCTGAAACTGGATATGGCGCGCCTGCGCGCCGAGACGGAGCAGAAGATCGCCGCGCTGCGCGAGCAGATCGAAGAGGAGATCGCTGCCTCGCAGGCCGAATACCGCCGCCTGCGGCAGGAGCTGCTCGATTTGCAGCCGCTCACTTACATGGGCGAGCTGCGTTATCGCGAATTGAAATCCCGCTGGGGTCAGGTCTTCCAGGCCGATATGGGCGCCGAGGCCATTCTGGATATCCTCAAACGCCTCGACCTCGACGCGCTGTGTGAGGAATTGCGTCACACCTTGCGCACCTCCGGCAGCAAGCAGAAACGCAAGAAGGCCACCCGCCGCTTGAAGATCGCCGAGGCTTTTCGTAAGTCGGGCAACAAGCCGGAGTGGATGATTCTGACCGTGTTGCCGGTGATCCCGCCTGAACTGCGCCCGATGGTGCAACTGGACGGTGGGCGCTTCGCCACCTCCGACCTGAACGACCTGTACCGGCGCGTGATCAACCGCAACAACCGCCTGAAGCGCCTGCTCGAACTCGGCGCGCCGGATGTGATCGTGCGCAACGAAAAGCGCATGTTGCAGGAGGCGGTGGATTCGCTGATTGACAACTCGCAGCGGGGCAAAGCCCGCTCCCGCCGCGGCCGGCGTGAACTCAAATCCCTGAGCGACATGCTCAAAGGTAAAAAGGGCCGCTTCCGCCGCAACCTGCTGGGTAAACGCGTGGACTACTCCGGCCGTTCGGTGATTGTGGCCGGGCCGCGCCTGAAGATGCATCAGTGCGGTTTGCCCAAGACGATGGCGCTGGAGCTCTATCGCCCCTTTGTGATCGCGCGGCTGGTGAAGACCGGCTACGCCACCAACGTCAAAGGCGCCAAGCGGCTGATCGAACGTCAACGCCCTGAGGTCTGGGAGGCGCTGGAAGAGGCGATCAAGGACCGTCCGGTGCTGCTCAACCGCGCGCCCACCCTGCACCGTCTGGGTATTCAGGCGTTCGAGCCGATCCTGATCGAGGGCAAAGCCATTCAGTTGCACCCGCTGGTGTGTACGGCCTTCAACGCCGACTTCGACGGCGACCAGATGGCGGTGCACGTGCCGCTTTCCGATAAGGCGGTCAAAGAGGCGCGCGAGCTGATGCTGGCGAGCAAGAATCTGCTCAAACCGGCCAGCGGCGAGCCGATTATCAGCCCCTCCAAAGACATGGTGCTGGGCGTGTACTACCTGACCAAAGATTCGGTGCGTCCGCACAAGGGCGATGGGCGCGTTTTCTCCTCCTTCGATGAGGTCGAGATGGCTTATCACCTCGGTCAGGTGGAAGTGCCCACGCGCATCAAACTGCTGACCACCACCTGGTATGATGAGAACAACTCCTGGATGAGCAAGCCGGAGGAACGCATCATCGAAACCACGGTGGGGCGCGTGCTGTTCAATCGCGTGCTGCCTGAGAACGTGCGTTTCGTCAACACCCCGTTGGAGAAGGGCAGCATCAAGGATTTGATCGCCGATATCTATGAGGTGTGCGGCGAGGCCGAGACGGTACGGGCGGCCGACCGCATCAAGGACATCGGATTCCAGTATGCCACCCGCTCCGGCTTTACCGTGGCGGTGGCCGATATCACCATCCCGCGCACCAAAGAGGAGATCATCAACCAGGCGTTGCAGGAAGTGGATGCGGTGGAGCGCAGCTTCCGCCGCGGCCTGCTCACCGAGCAAGAGAAGAACGAGCGCGTGATCGAAATCTGGCAGAACACCACCAGCGCGGTGGCCTCGGCCGTGCGCGAGGAGATGGATCCCGACGGCGACCTGGCGGTGATGGCCGATTCCGGAGCCACCAAGGGCGGCTTTGGGCAGCTTTCCCAGCTGGCCGGTATGCGCGGTCTGATGGCCGATCCCTCCGGGCGCATTATCCCCTATCCGATCCGCTCGAACTTCCGCGAGGGCCTGACATCGCTGGAGTACTTTATCTCCTCGCATGGCGCGCGCAAAGGTCTGGCCGATACCGCGTTGCGCACCGCGGACGCGGGTTACCTCACCCGTCGTCTGGTGGACGTGGCGCAGGATGTGATCATCAACGCCGCGGACTGCGGCACCGAGGCGTACATCGTCATCCGTCAATCCGATGATGTCGCCGGTCAGTCCATGGGCAACCGCCTGTGGGGACGCATCGCCGCCGAACGGGTGGTGCATCCCGAGACCGGTGAGGTGCTGGTGGACAAGGGCGAGATGATCGACCGCGAGGAGACCCGCCGTATCGCCAAGGCCGGCATCACCGAGGTCAAAGTGTACTCGCCGCTGACCTGTGAACTGGAACACGGCGTGTGCGCCAAGTGCTATGGCATGGATCTGGGGCGCGGCCGGCTGGTGGAATTGGGTGCGGCTGTCGGTATCGTGGCGGCGCAGTCCATCGGCGAGCCGGGCACACAGCTGACGCTGCGCACCTTCCACACCGGCGGTGTGGCCGCCGGCGGCGACATCACCACCGGTCTGCCTCGCGTGGAAGAGTTGTTCGAGGCGCGTAAAGCCCCCAAAGGCGAGGCCGTGATCACCGAGATCGCCGGCGTGGTGCAGATCGAGCAATCCGAGCGCTACGACGATCAGCGTATTGTGCGCGTGGTGAACGCCGAGATGGTGAGCGATCAGTACAAGATCGCCCGCGGCTGGGAGGCTGTGGTCAAGGACGAGGATGAAGTCAGCGAAGGGGATGTGCTCGTCCGCCACAAGAAAGACAAAGAGCAGGTGATTACCGCGGCGCACGCCGGTCGGGTGCGTATCGAGGACGGTCAGGTGATTGTCTCGCGCGAGATGCGCGATGAACGCGAGTACGAAATTCCCAGCAACGCCCGTCTGTTGGTCAAAGAAGGCGACCTGGTCGAGCCGGGGCAGCCGCTCACCGAAGGTTCGCTCAACACGCATGACCTGCTGCGCATTCGCGGGCGCGAGGCCACGCAAATGTACCTGCTTTCCGAGGTGCAGAAAGTGTACCGCTCGCAGGGGCAGGATATCCACGATAAGCACTTCGAGATCATCATCCGCAAGATGATGTCGCGCGTGCTGGTCAGCAATCCGGGCGATAGCGATTATCTGCCGGGAGACGTGGTCAACCGCCGCCAGTTGATGCGCACCAACGAGCGTTTGCTGGCAGAAGGCAAACGTCCGGCCAAGTATCGCGACGTGCTGCTGGGCATCACCAAAGCTTCGTTGAGCACGGAGTCGTTCCTCTCGGCGGCTTCCTTCCAGCACACCATCCGCGTGCTGACGCGCGCGGCCGTCAGCGGAGCGGTGGACCCGCTCTACGGTCTGAAAGAAAATGTGATCATCGGTAAGTTGATCCCCGCGGGCACAGGTTTCGAGAACGGTCCCTTTGGCTCGAAGCAACTGGAAAAGGGCGGTGAGCTGGTGGAAGAACTGCCGTTCGCCAGCGCGGAAGAGTCGGTGGCGGTGGAAGAGAGCGAACCCGCCGACGAAGACCTGCTGGAAGAATAGGGGATCGTCACCGGTACGTCTGTTTCATCCCCTCTCATCCCTGGCGTTGAGAGGGGATTTTTTGTGGCTCGTGATATAATTCTTCGCACAAATGTTCCTTTTACCATGAACTGAGGGAGTACCGCATGGAAGTAGGTCTGGTTCGCCAAATTGATATCGATCGCGAGATGCAGCAGTCCTACCTGGACTATGCGATGAGCGTGATTGTGGCGCGCGCTCTGCCGGATGCGCGCGACGGTCTCAAGCCGGTGCACCGGCGAATTCTGTACGCCATGTACGATATGGGTTTGCGCCCGGATACGGCCTACAAAAAATCGGCGCGCATTGTGGGCGAGGTGCTGGGTAAGTATCACCCGCATGGCGATATGGCGGTTTACGACGCCATGGCGCGCATGGCGCAGGATTTCTCCATGCGCTATCCGCTGGTGGATGGGCAGGGCAACTTCGGCAGCATGGACGGCGATTCTCCGGCGGCCATGCGCTACACCGAGGCGCGTCTCTCGGCGGCGGCGATGCACATGCTGGCCGATATCGAGAAAGATACGGTGGATTTCGCCACCAATTTCGATGATACGCTGCGCGAGCCGGAAGTGCTGCCTGCCGCGCTGCCCAATCTGCTGGTCAACGGCATCACCGGCATCGCGGTGGGCATGTCCACCAGCATCCCGCCGCACAACCTGGGCGAGGTGGTGGACGCGCTGGTGTTCATGCTGGAGAACTGGCGACGGCTGGACAGCATCGGCGTGGACGAGTTGATGCGCTTCATCAAGGGGCCGGATTTCCCTACCGGCGGCATTGTGGTGGATCGGCCGGAAGAGGGCGGTTTGAAGAAGGCGTATGGCTCCGGGCGCGGGCGCATTCAGGTGCAGGCGCGGGCCCACATCGAGGAGATGAGCCGCGGCCGCAGCCGCATCGTGGTTACCGAAATCCCCTTCATGGTCAACAAAACCACGCTGCTGGAGCGCATCGCTCAGCTGGCGCGCGAGGGAAAGATCGAGGGCATCGCCGACCTGCGGGACGAGTCCGACCGTCAGGGCGTGCGCGTGGTCATCGAATTGAGTAAAACCGCGGATGCCGAATTCGTGTTGCAAGAGTTGTATCGCCACAGTTCGATGCGCATCACCTTCAGCCTGATCATGCTGGCGCTGGTGGAAGGCGAACCGCGCCTGTTGACGCTGAAACAGGCGCTGCGGGTGTATCTCAACCATCGGCTGGAAGTGGTGCGACGACGGAGCGAGTATGAGCTGGCGCGCGCCCGGCA
>RFKO01000056.1 GCA_003694235.1 Anaerolineae bacterium | reverse complement strand
GCGGGGTCGGGGTGCAGGCCCTCGATCAGCAGGGCGCTTTCGTAAATCTGTTCGATCACCAGCGGCAGGCGCTCGTCGCCATCCGGCAATTCGTTCAGCCGCTTGAGCAAAGGATGACGGGGATTGAGTTCCAGCACTTTTTTGGGCACTTCGAAATCCCGATCCACCAGTTTGTACACCCGCTGCATCTCCTGACCGAGGCTGCCTTCGGGGTCCACCAGCCGGGCGACAGAATCGGTCAGCCGGTCACTGGGGCGCACATCGCTGACGCGATCGCCCAGGTGCTTCTTGAAGCGTTCGGCCAGCGCGGTGAAGGCCTCATCCGTCAACCCTGTGTCAGGCGGATTTTCCTCAGCCTTCTCCTCCCCTTTGGGCAATTCCAGGTCAGGGGCGGCCACATTCTGCAAAGCGTAATCTTTGTACTTGCGCAGCCCCAACAACATGAAGGAATCCAGAGGGTCGGTCAGCAGCAACACTTCATAACCGTACTTGTGGAAGTAATCCAGGTGCGGGCTGCGCGCCACCGAGCGCTCGTCATCCCCCAGCAGGTAGTAAATTTTATCCTGCTCGTCTTTCATGCGCTCGACATAGGCATCAAGCGAAATCCATTTATCGGGAGAAACCGTGGAATGGAAGCGCAGTAAGGGGTAAAGCGTCTCCCGGTCGGGATCGCGCGAGGCCACCCCTTCCTTGATAAACTCACCAAAGCGCTCCCAAAATTGAGCGTATTTCTCCTCATCCTCACGCGCCAGTTTCTCCAACCGCTTGACCATCTGGCGGGTGAGAATCTTCTTCAGGCGCGCCATCAGCGCCGTCGCCTGCACCGATTCACGCGATACATTGAGCGGCAAGTCATCGGCATCCACCACGCCCTGCACAAAGCGGAAGTGCGGCGGCAACAAATCGGTGGTGTAATCTTCGATCAGCACTTTGCGGGTGTATAGCTTCAAGCCATCTTCTTTGCGCGGCGATAACACACTGCGCTCCGGGCGGGCGGGGATGTACAGCAGCGCGTAGACCTGCAAAGGGGCATCGGCGACGAAATGGAGGTAAGCCAGCGGCTCCTCAGCCTCCAGCGTGAGATGACGATAAAACTCCAGATACGCTTCCTCTTTCACCTCCCGCGGCGACTGTCGCCAGATAGCCCGCCGCCGGTTAACCGGCTCATCCGATTCACCCAGGTAAATCGGATAGCGGATGTAATCCGAGTGTCGTTTGATGATCTCCCGCAAACGGGCCTCACTGGCGAACTCGTAAGCATCTTCCTTCAGTTTGATTTCGATGGTGGTGCCGCGGTGTTCCTTCTCCGCCGGACCGACGGTGAAGGTGTCGTCGCCGGTAGCATACCAGGAAGCGGCGCGCGTGCGCGGCTTGTAAGAGAGCGATGTCACACGCACCCACTCCGCCACCATGAAGACCGAATAGAAACCCACCCCGAACTGGCCGATCAGATCCGCCAGGCGTTGCCCATCCCCATCCTGACCGGCCGCCTCCAGAAAGGCGCGCGCACCGGACTGCGCGATCGTCCCCAGATTGGTGGTCAGTTCGTCGCGCGTCATGCCCACCCCGCTATCGTTGATGGTGATGATCTTTTCCTGCTCATCCACACTGATGCGGATGGCGAGTTCAGCTTCCGGCTCGCGCACATCGTGCTCGGTGAGCATAATGAAATCCATGCGCGTCAAGGCGTCCGAAGCATTGGAGATCAGTTCACGCAGAAAGATTTCACGTTCGGTATAGAGGGAATGAATCAGGATATCGAGCAATTGCTTGATTTCGGCTTTGAAAGCAATGGGTTTGCTGGCTTCCGTCATAGCACTTGCTCCTTGACAGAGTATAGACCACAGACGACGGACGACAGACCGCGGACGGCTGTCTGGCGTCCGCGGTCATTTTCTATCGCAAAAGTGTTAGATTGGCGTAAGAATCCCGCTCTGTCTCAGGGCTGGAAAACGGCCTCGACGGTCATCCCCCAGCGCAGCAAGGGGTCGCTATCCAGCAAGCGGATGCGCACAGTGTAGAGAATATCACCCGCCTGGGTGCGGAAGGACTGGGCAATGCGCTCCACTTCGCCGTTCAACACCTGATCGGGCAAAGCATCCGGGGTGATCTCCACAGCCTGACCGACGGCAATTTTGACCACTTCCAGTTCGGTCAGGTCGCTGGTTTCGACATACCAGGTGCTGAAATCTGCCAGGCGCGCGGCCCAGGTCTCCGGGCCGACCAGTTGACCAATCTCCAGGTTGAGATCGGTCACTACACCGGCGAAGGGGGCGCGCAGTTCGTAATCGGCCAGCGCTTTCTCCGCCGCAGCCACCTGCGCCTCGGCGTTCGCCAGGCGGGCTTCCAGAACGGCCTGCTGATCGGGGTCGAGACCGCTGTTGTTCATCAGGTCCTCGTATTTGCGTTTGGCCTCGGCCTCGGCCGCAATCGCCGCGTCCAGCGCGGCGCGGGCCGCATCCCGTTCGCGCTGAATGGCTTCCAGTTCGCGCACAGCGGCGTTATAGTTGATCTGCGCGGTGCGCAGGTCATCCTTTGCCTGCTGTCGGGATGGATTGTTGCGATCGAGGTCTTTATAGCGGTCGAAGGTATCCTGTGCGTCGGTCAGGTCAGAGCGGCGGTCATTCACATTGGCCACGGCCTCGTCAATCCGATCCTGAATAGCATCCTCATCCACCGCCTCCCAGGCCTGCTCCGCCTGGGCGCGCGCCACCTGCGCATCCATATAATCCTGCCAGGCCTGCGCCAATGCAATATCGGCGGAGCGCAAAAATTCGTTGTACGCCTGCCGGGCGCTGGCGAGCTCCAGATTGGCAGCCTGCATGGCGGCCTGCGCCTGTTCGCTATCGCCGAGACGGGCAATCACATCGCCGGCAGAAACCGCATCCCCCTCTGACACCAGGATCTCTGCCACCCGGCCTCGCGCCAGGAACGAGAGCGTCACCTCGCGGCGGGGCACCACATGCCCCTCGGCGACCACGGCATCCGGCGCAACCGGCTCGACCTGCGGTACAGGGGTCGGCTCAGGCTGCGTCCCGCAGGCGCTCAGCAGCAACCCCAGCAAAAGGATAAGCAATAAGGTTTTTTTCATGGGAACATACCTCATTATTCGTATGCCAGAACTTCGCGAATGGTCAGGCGCGCGGCGTTCCGCGCCGGTAAGACGCTGGAAACTGCCGACAACAGTAGCACCAGACCAATCCAGATAATGTAGCCCAGCGGTGTGAACACAATGGTGATCGGTGTGTTGAACACGGCCAGGCTGACAATCGTCGCCAGAAGATAGGTGATCGGCACAGACAGCACAACCGCCAACCCCCAGGAGATCACTCCGATCAGCGTGCCTTCGGTGATCACCATGCGCATCACGGCGCTGTCGGTCGCGCCGATGGCGCGCATCACCCCAATTTCGCGGGTGCGCTCCAGCACGTTCATGCTCATCGTGCCGGCCAGCCCCATCGCGCCGACCACCGCGGTCAGCAATGCCATGATGAGCAGGAAAGTGACCAGGATATCCAGACTCTCGGAGGCATCATCCAGCGTGCTCAGGCCGGGGACGGCTTCGCGCACGTGGAAGCCCCAATCGCGGAACGCCTGCGCAGCGCGGTCGGCGAGTTGCTTCTGATAGGCGCGATCGTGCCGCTCCGCCACCAGACGGTAGGAGTAAGAACGCCGCGCCAGGTTTTGCTCGGCGGCGATGTACTCATAGGGCGCGTACCCCAGGATGCCCTCTACGCCGATGAACTTGAAGATCCCCACCACTTCCCACGCTTCCTCGCGGGCGTTGATTTTCAGCGGCAGCGTGTCCCCAACTTTCAAGTCGGGGTAGTAATCGAAGATCCCTTCGCTGATCACCAGTTTTTGCCGATCCTGCGGTGTGATCCAGCGACCGGAGATCATCAGAGGGGAGACCAGGCCGCTGTTGGCCGGCGGAGCGAGGATGTTGATATTATCAGCGACCGTCCCGTCAGGGTAGAGAATCTCGGCGCTGGCATAGGCCCAGCCCTCGACCCAGGTCACGCCATCCAGGCGCATGGCGTACTGACGGATTTCATCCAACCGATAAGGGCGCTCAAAATCAAGGGTGACATCCGCCAGGAAATAGTTCCCCACCTGACGCACATACTCGTTCAGCGTGACGCGCACATTGAACACCGAGATGAAGATCGCGCCGCCCATGGTGAGCGTGAACAGCGTCAGTGCCAGCCGCCCGCGCCGGCGAAAGGTGTTGCGCAGCGAAATGAGCAAAGGGCGCGGGACGTGTATGCCACGCCGCGCCAGCGCCTGCGTGACGCGGAGCTGAAAGCGTTCCCAACGCGTCGGGCCGCCCGCCTGCAATCGCAGCGCGTCGCCGCTGATGGCCTGCAACACGGTGACGCGCGTCCCGCGGACGACCGGCACGAACCCCGCCACCAGCGGGACCAGCATCCCGATGGCGATCTGGATGACGAACGAGATGGGCACGATGCGATACCCTAACAGTGAAAAGCTCATCTGGTCGGCGATGAACTGCGCCAGCGCATACGCCCCCTGACCGCCCAGAGGCACGGCAATCAGCAAAGCCATCACGCCAAAGGCAAAGATGAGCGAGAGATACATCAGGAACACCTGACGGTTGCGCCCGCCGATCAGTTTGATCACGCCGATATGGCGCATGTGCTGTTGCAGCAAGGCGCTGAGCGTGTTGGCAATCAGCGAACTGGAGAGAAAGACGATCAACACCCCCAACGCCATCAAAATACCCAGCACGGCGTTGACGATGGATGCCAGCGGGTGCTCATGAGTCTTCGAGCGGCGCGTCAGGCCGACGTCGTAGCCGCTTTTTTCAATCGTGTCCTTCAGGTCGGCGAATACGGCACGGATATGAGCATCATCATCCTGCCCCTCGGAGAGCGTGGCGTACAGGCGGTTGTACAGCTCCGGCTGCCCCAGGCTGGGCGCGGTATCCAGCGTGATGTAGGCCAGCGGCGCAGCCAGGAAATCGGCCGCGCTGGTGCTGGAATCCAGCACCACCCCGACTACCTCCAGCCGCCGGGTCGTCCCGTCGGGAAGCTCCACTTCCAGTTCGTCGCCCACGGCGATAGAGATTTCTTCCAGGACAGTCTTTTCCAACACAATCTGCCCTTTCTCTGGAGCGGGCACACCGCGGACCGGCTCCAGCAAGTTGATCGTGTTGGCCTTAAAATCCTTGAAGGCAACGATATCGAGCACTTTCCAGGCAGTATCTCCCACCCGCCGGGCGCGCATGCCAAACACGCGGCGACCCTCCACATCCGCAACACCATCAAAGTCCCGCAGGGTGTTGAGGAAATCCTCATCGAAATCGTCCATGCGGATCTCGATGTTGGCCGGGTTTTTGGCCGCGTAGCTCACGCTCATGTCGTGAGAGATGATCACATACGCGCCGGCGATCACGCCAATCGCCAGCACTCCTACGGCGATGGAAAGCACCACCAGCAGGGTGCGTACTTTGTTATCCCAGATATCGGAGAGCACTTTTTGCCAGCGCGGACGCATACCTACTTCTCCCTGCGGAACAGGCCGCCCAAGATGCCGCCTTGCGGACGTCTGGCGCGGCGACCTTCTTCCAATCGCTGTTGCACAATCCGGGTGATGGCCTCCTCGGTCAGCACCGAACGCTCCATCAGCCAGTGAAAATCCTGCCGGGAGAGCACCAGCACCTCCACCGGCCCATCGTCGGCGGCGCGCACGCTGGCGATCGCCTTGCCGCCGCGCAACAGCTCAATCTCACCAAAGAAATCGCCGGCGCTCAGTTTGGCTACCCGCCAGGTGCGCGCGCCGGCGCGGCGGTGCAGCACCTCCACCGTGCCGGAGACGATGATGAAGAAGTGCTCCACCGGCGCCTGGGCGCGCAAGATCAACTCGCCCGGCGAATAGACGCGCTTCTCGGCCCGTCGTTCCACCTCCCGCATCATGGGATGGGGGAGCAGCGGCAGCGCTTTGGCGACCGCCTCGTTGACCACCTCGCCGTCGGTCAGGATGACGGTGCGAGAGGTGCGTCGCGTCATCATCGGGTCGTGCGTCACCATCACGATGGTCTTTCCCTGGCGCGAGAGTTCACTGAACAACTCGATGATGCGGTCGGAAGCGCGGGTATCCAGGTTGCCGGTGGGTTCGTCGGCCACGATGATCGGCGGATCGGTTGCCAGGGCGCGGGCGATGGCGGTGCTCTGCTGCTGACCGGTGCTGACCGCCTGCGGCAGCTTGTGGGCGTGCTCTTCCAGCCCGACCATACGCAGCAATTCCATCGCTCGCTCCGGCCGTTCGGCAAAATCATACATCCCGACGTAATCCATCGGCAGCATCACGTTCTCCAGCAAGGTGAGCATGGGCAGCAGCTGGAAGAATTGAAAGACGATACCCAGGTTGCGCCCCCGCCACAACGAACGTTGACTTTCGTTCATGGCGTACACATCCACCCCATCCACGATCACCTTGCCGGAGGTAGGATGGTCGATGCCGGTGAGCATGTTGAGCAGGGTGGATTTGCCGCTGCCCGATTTGCCGATCACCGAGACGAACTCGCCGCGCCGGACGGTCAGGTTGATGCCCTTGAGCACGGTGAACTCCCCCGCGGCGTTGCGGAAGGTCTTGACGATATCGCGCATCTCGATGAGCGGCGCGCCGACGTCTGCCGCGCGACGTTCCAGGAGAGGAGTCTCACTCATACCGCGACCTCCTCGACGGGGTCTTCTGCCAGCTGGCCGTCTACGATGCGCACATAACGGTCGAAACGCGGCATCAGGCCGTGATCGTGCGTGACCATCACAATGGTCTTGCCCTCCGCCACCAACTCCTCAAAGAAATCGAAGATGTGATCGGCGGTGACGGAATCCAGGCTGCCGGTTGGTTCGTCGGCCACCAGGATGGGCGGATCGTTGGCCAGCGCGCGGGCGATGGCCACGCGTTGCTGCTGTCCGCCGGAAATGAACGCCGGCGGCTTGAAGGCATGTTCCTCCAGTTCCACACGGCGCAACAACTCCAGCGCCCGTTCACGGCTTCGGCGGGGATGATAATCCCCACATAGATCCATCGGCAGCATCACGTTCTGCAACAGATTGAGCATGGGCAGCAACTGGAAGGACTGATACACCACCCCGATGGTGCGGCCGCGCCACAGAGCGAGGGCGTTCTCCCCCAGCGTGTGCACCGAGACCTCCCGGCCGCGGGCGCGTACGATCACCTCGCCGCTGGTCAACCGATCCACGCCGGTGATCATGTTGAGCAGCGTGGACTTTCCCGCGCCGGATTTCCCCAGGATGCCGAAAAACTCGCCGGGGTAGATTTCCAGGTTGATCCCGTGCAGGGCTTCGTAATCCCCCGCGGGGCTGGAATACACTTTGACCACGTTGCGCAGTTCGATTATCGGTTGCATTGGTTCATTGGTTTCATTGGTTGCATTGGTTCATTGGTTCAGGGCGGGGAGCAGGATCAGGGTGGCGAAGATCTCACCCATGCGCTCCGCCGGATAGGGCTGGTCATTCTCCAGCCACCAGCGCAACAGCGCGAAGGTGGCGTAGACCACATGGTTGGCGACGATGGAGGGGGCAATCCCATTCGGCGAAAGGTGCTGGAAAAAGGACTCGGCGTATTCGCGGGCGCGCTCGATCACCGGCCGCAGGCAAAAGCG
>RFKO01000055.1 GCA_003694235.1 Anaerolineae bacterium | reverse complement strand
CTGGTGGCGGCAGACGAACTGTTGATCCCGGTGGCGGCGAACTATCTCTCCATGCGCGGCGTGCGATCGCTGCTGGATTCGGTCTGGCTGATTCGCGAGCGCCTGAACCCCGATCTCAGGTTGTTGGGAGTGCTGCCGACCATGGTGCATCCCCAGGCCTCTCATGCGCAGGCTGCCATGCGAGAGATGAGAGCGGTTTTCAAGCAGAAAACCTTTCGTACTTTCATCCCTTACCACGAGGCGGCAGCCACAGCCCCGGCTTTGCGAAAAACATTGCTGGAATACGCTCCAGATAGCCCGGTGGCGGTGGCTTACCATCATCTCGCCAAGGAGGTTAGTCATGCAGGAGAATCTGGTCAATGATCCCCTGGAGGGGAAGGGAGAGGAAATGGTCCCGGAGCGCGGCATCCCCTTTGAAGAGGTGGAAACTGCCCCGGAGGGGGAGGAATCCCCTGCCGCGGAGATGACCGTTCCCCCAGAAGGCGAGTCCGACGTCGGAGGAGTGTCTGCCGAAGCGCAGCCCGTCCCTCCCCCTGAGGCGGAGACCTGGGATACCGAAGCGGAAGCCGTGGTCGCCGATCTGGACGAGGAAGGCGAGACGGTTGATCTTGACGAAATGGCAGAGTCACCGCCGGTAGAAGATCGCGCTTTGCCAGGGCCTCCCGACGAGCCGGTGATCTACGAGGAGACGGACATCCCGCCGGAGGATATGCCCGATGAAGGCATGGGTACTTATCGCGAAGACGACGCCGAGGTGCTGGCGCGCCTTTTCTCCGAGCCGGCGATGATGGCGCCCGGCCCGACTCCGTCGCCGGGAGAAGGCGAGCCTGTCCCCGATGAGCCGGCGGACGAGGATCTGTTGAAGGTGTTGGTGCCGCTTAAGGACTTGCAGGCATTGTGGCAGCGCGCCCGCGCCGCTGAGGAACAAATCCCGGCATTGATCACCACCGATTACATTGCCACCCGTCTGCTGGATCAGATTCAGGCCGCACGCAACCTGCTGATGGCCGGGCGCGACAATTACGAGGAGGCCGCCCGCCTGGTGGG
This sequence comes from Anaerolineae bacterium, assembly GCA_003694235.1. Lineage (GTDB taxonomy): Bacteria > Chloroflexota > Anaerolineae > Anaerolineales > UBA11858 > J130. The sequence goes on along the minus strand of RFKO01000055.1, from coordinate 4,300 downwards.
CGAGGTGGAATTCCGCCTCAAGCTGGCAACCGACCTGAAGCAACTCGGGCGTTCCGCCATCCCGATGCTGTACGCTTACCTGGGATTATGGTTCGTCGGGCTGTTGTTTGCCCTCTTCCGCCTGGGCGATGCAGCTTTTCAAATCAACGGCAGCTTTATTGTCATTATGGCAGGCTGCATGATTTGGGGAGGTGTCGGCGGTGTGGTGGGCGCGCTGTTGCCGTTGATCAAACACTTCTCGGTGGAGCAGGATTACTCCACACAGCACACCTGGTGGTATCTCTCCAGTCCCTTGATCGGCGCCGTACTGGGGGCGTTCACATATCTACTCCTGAGCGCGGGGGTGTTGTCGCTCTCCAGTGGAGATTTGAGCTCGCCGCTGGTGATGTACATCCTCGCCGGTCTGACGGGTTATCAGCACAATGTGTTCACCGATCTGGTGAAACGCGTGCTCAAGGTATTCTCGGTCGAGGAGGAGAATACCGACGAGTAGAAAGAATGCATAAGGCGCACCCTCGGGTGCGCCTTTCTGATTATGGCCGTCCCCAGATGATGCTTTCGATGGCGCGCAGGGCGCGTAGCAGGAAGGAGCGCAGGCGGGTGTACACCGTATAGAGCTTGCGGAAGCGGAAAGGCCAGGCCTGTGTTTTCCGCGTGGTAGGAAGCGGGCCGCTCCATTCCACCACCATGGCGCCCCAGGTCAGACCGGCGCCAAAGCCGACAAAGACGAGCCGGTCGCCGGGTTGAATGCGTCCGTCCTCGACGGCCTCGACGGTCGCCAGCGGGATGGAGGCGGTAGAGGTGTTGCCGTATTTGTCCAGGTTGATCACGATCTGGTCTAGCGGCTTGTGCAAGCGGCGGGCGGCGGTCTCGATGATGCGGTAGTTGGCCTGGTGGGGGACAATCCAGCGAATATCTTCCAGCGTCAGGCCGGCGCGGGCGACGACTTCCTCGGTGGCCTGCGCCATGACGCGCGTGGCGAAGCGGAATACCTCCCGCCCGTTCATCTGGATGTAATGCAGCCTGTTGCTGATCGTTTCCTCCGAGGCGGGCAGCCGGCTCCCGCCTGCGGGCAGGATGAGCAGGTCGCCTCCGGAGCCATCGGAGCGCATGAGGGCGGTGAGGACTCCGCCGGGCTCCTCGCTGGCCTGCAGAACAAATGCGCCTGCCCCGTCGCCGAACAGCACGCAGGTGTTGCGATCCTGCCAGTTGACCAGGCGGGAAAGCGTTTCGGCGCCGACCACCACGGCGGTGTCGATCGCACCGCTACGGATCGCCTGGGCGGCCATGTTGAGGGCGAAGATGAACCCCGTACAGGCCGCCGAGAGGTCGAATGCCCCGGCTCTGGTCGCCCCAATCTGATCCTGAATCAACGAGGCTGTGGATGGGAAGATGTGTTCCGGCGAGGAGGTGGATACAATGATCAAATCCACCTCGGTGGGGGGCACATCGGCTTTGCGCAGCGCGTTCAGCGCAGCCTGCGCGCCCAGCGTGGCGGTGCTTTCTTCGTCTGCGGCGATGTGCCGCTCGCGGATGCCGGTGCGGGTTTGAATCCACTCATCGCTGGTTTCCACCATGTTTTCTAGGTCGTGGTTGGTGAGCACCTTCTCGGGAACGTACATACCCCAGCCGGTGATGTGCGCATAGCGGGTCATGCCTGACCTCCTGCGCCGTTCGGGCGGCTGAGGATGATGGTGGCGTTGTGCCCGCCAAAGCCAAATGAGTTGGACATCACATGGCGCGGTTGCGCCGAACGCGCCTGATTGGGGATATAATCCAGGTCACATTCCGGGTCGGGGTTTTCGTAGTTGATTGTAGGGGGGAGGATGTTTTCGTTCAACGCCTTGACGCAGAAGATGGCCTCCAGCGCGCCGGCCGCTCCCAGCAGGTGTCCGGTCATCGACTTGGTGGAAGAGATCGGGATGTTGTACGCCTGTTCGCCAAAGACGGTCTTGATGGCCATGGTTTCGCTTTTGTCGTTCAGGCGGGTGCTGGTGCCGTGGGCGTTGATGTAATCAATGTCTTGAGGGCTGAGACCGGCGGATTCAAGCGCCTGTTGCATGCAAAGCGCCGCTCCCGCGCCGTTCTCGGCAGGAGCGGAGATGTGGTAGGCATCGTTGGTCGCTCCATAGCCGCTCACCTCGGCCAGGATGGTCGCGCCGCGGGCCTGAGCATGTTCCAGAGATTCCAAAACCAGCACGGCTGCTCCTTCGCCCATCACGAAGCCATCGCGTTGTGCATCGAAGGGGCGCGAGGCGCGTGCCGGTTCTTCGTTGCGGGTGGAAAGCGCGCCCATCACGATCATGCCGGCCATGGCCACCGGCACGATGGCCGCCTCCGCTCCGCCGGCCAGCATCACGTCCGCCTGGCCGCGCCGAATCACTTCGGCCGCCTCGCCGAGCGCGTTTGTGCCGGTGGCGCAGGCGGTGACCACGGCCAGGTTAATGGCGCGTATCCCCAGGTAGATGGCGACCATGCCGCCGGGGGTATCGGGGAGCATGCGCGGCACAAGGAAGGGGCTGACGCGCGTCGGCCCTTGTTCCAGCAACACCTTCACATTTTCGTACAGCGTGCCGATGCCGCCGATGCCGGTGCCGATGATCGCGCCGATGCGGTCGCGATTGCCGTCGTTTATCGTCAGCCCGGCGTGCTCCACCGCCTGTTGCGCGGCGGCCAGGGCGTAAAGCGAGACCAGGTCCATGCGGCGGGCGTCTCGGCGCCCCACCAGTTCATCGCCGTCGAAGCCTTTCACCTCGCCGGCGATGCGGGTTTTGTACTCGCTGGCATCGAAGCGGGTGATCGGCCCAATGCCCGACCTGCCGGCCAGGGCATTTGCCCAGGTGCTCTGCACATCATTGCCCAGCGGATTGACCGTTCCCAGGCCGGTAACTACAACTTTCTTTGTCATGCCGTCCTCCAGTAGCCAGTTTTCTGGCAGATTTGCCAATTTGGACAGGTTTGGGGATCATCGGTGAGAACACCAATCCGGCGGCAAAGATGCGCCCGGACGGTTGGGAGAAAACCGGTTGCTGGACACCGGGCTGCGGGTGACCAGGGAAAAAAAGAAACAGGCAAGGGGGATAACCCTTGCCTGTTGTCGCCGACGCCTTATCCTTTGCTTTACGGCGTGGAGTATTCGATCCGCAGCACAGGGTACACGCTGAGCAGGTCGGCGGTGTTGTCGTTGTCGGTATCGGTGTTGAATTGGAAGCGGAACTGGATGATACCGCCAATCGAGTTCTGGATTTCGTAAATGGCTGCCTGGCTGCCCTCGCGAGCTGCGCCGGCGCGAATTTCGTATTCGGAGCAGAAGCTCCACAGCGCGCCGCCCGGCGTGTCGGTGTAGAAGTCGCCGGCATCCAGGTTGCCGAAGTTGTAGCGGTATACGCCCACGCAACCCAGGTCCTCGAAGGGGGTGCCGATGGTGCTGCTGGCCTCGTAGAGCATAGAGACGCTCAGGATGGTGGCGTTAGCGGGGATGTCCGCCAGGCTGTAAGCGACGAAGCCCTGCCAGGGCTGGTTGTCGTTGCCGTCTCCGGCGACCACGTCGCTGTCCATTTGACCCAGGGCGTTGAGGCCGCCGTCGGAGGTGGGGTACCACAAATCAACCGTGCCGGTGGGGGGGATAATCTCTTCGACGTTGATTTGCACCCAAAAGAGGCCGCTGCTGGCTGTGCCGAAGGATTGCCCTTCGGGATTTTGCATCGTCCAGAATCCCAGGTACGAACCCGGCACTGCCGGCGCGATCATGGGGACAGAGATGGTCACCGACTCGCCGGGTTTTACCGTCCCGCCGAGGAAATATTGTTGTTGTTCGGCTCCCAGCAGGTCTCCATGATTGAAAACGAAGCGAAAGTCTCCGGTCCACATACAGGTGCCGGTGTTTTGCAGCGTCCATTCTTTGGTAAATGTCTCCCCTGGCTGCATGCTGGTGCCATCTGGGATGGTTTCGTTCACCAGATGGGCTTGCAGGCAGGGTTGTTCGCCGCCGCTGCTGCTGGCTGTGGGAAAAGGCGTTGGCAGGGCAGCGGTCACGGGCGGGGCAGGTGTGGGGGTGGGTGAAGGCGTTGGTGAAGGCGTGATCTGCGCCTGTGCTGTGGCGGTCTGACTGTGTGCGTCTTCGGCGATTTGGGTGAGTTGCCGCGCCACAATGGTCTCGGCCATTGCCGCGGCCGTGCCGGCCACATCCGGTGTGGTGACAGCCGATTCGATCGCACAGCCGCTGAGCAACATCAGCCCTGTGAGAAGCAGTAGAAGGGTAAAAAGCGTTTGGTTTTTCATGGCTTCCTTTCGCGACGGG
>RFKO01000009.1 GCA_003694235.1 Anaerolineae bacterium | reverse complement strand
CTCCTGCCCATCGTAGCGGTCGAGCGCAACCAGATAGCCGCCCTGAGGGATCACCACAACCACGTCCCTAACCACCTGCGGAGGACGATCGATCGCGCCCCCCGTATCCTGCTGCCACACCATCTCCGGAGACTGATTCCCCAGAACAACTTCCCCAGATTCAAGGCTACAGGCAACAAGCCAAAGCGCCGGCCAGGCCAACAAGATGATGATATAGCGAGAAAGTTTCATTATGGCTCAATTCTCTCCAACCAGGCCGCGCTGGATGGCTACGCGCACAGCCTCGGTACGGTTGGAGGCATCCAACTTGGAAAGGATATTCCGCACATGCGTTTTGACGGTATTCACCGAGATGATCAGGTGACGGGCTATTTGGGCGGTCGTCATGCCATCGGCCAGGCAGCGCAACACCTCCAGCTCTCTCTCCGTGAGCGGCTCTTGCAAACTCTCCATACCGCTCTGGCGCAAAGCAACAATCACCTGATCGGCCAGATCCGGCGAAAGCACCCCTTTATCCGCCGCCAGATTCAACATCCCGCGACGCAACTCTTCCGGCTCGGCATTCTTGAGCAAATACCCCTGCGCCCCGGCGCGCAACGCTCCCACCAGGTCTTCCTGTTTACGGGAAATCGTCAGCATCACCACGCGGCACTTCTCCCCCCGCTGACGCAGGGCCTGCACAGTCTTCACCCCATCCATCACCGGCATGTTGACATCCAGGAGCACAATCTCCGGCTGCGTCCTGGCGATCACCTCCAGCGCCTCTTTGCCATTTCCCGCTTCACCCACCACGCGGAACTCCGGGAAAGTGGACAACAGGCTGATCAACCCGGCACGGAACAGGGCGTGATCATCCACCACGACAACAGAGATGGGTTCACGTCTTTCCATCACCCCGAATTATAGTTCAACCGGTGACGAATTCAATAGCAACTGCAAACGAATGGTTGTCCCCTCTCCCGCGCGACTGATGACTTGAAAATCGGCCTGGATTGAATCGGCGCGCTCGCGCATTCCCCGCAGACCATGGCGCGAGAAATCATCCACCTGCTCGGGCAAGAAGCCGCGTCCATCATCGCTGATCTCCAGCGTCAATTGCTTCCCCCTCCGCTCACATAGCAGCGACACCCGGCTTGCCTGTGCATGCTTGCGCACATTGCTCAACGCTTCTTGCACAATGCGGATGAGTTGAATCTGAACCGTGGGCGGCAGTGAGATTTCCTTCTCCAGAGAGCGGATCTCCGCGGCGATGCCGGTCTGTTCCGAGAACTCCTGCACGACGGCCTGCAACCACTCCCCAAAACTGTGCCCTCCCGGCACAGAGAAAAGATCATCGATTGCTTCCCGCACATCTTCGTACGCCCCCGACACCGTCTCGTAGCTCAAGTGAATGCCCCGCAACAAGCGGTCGGTATCTTGAGCTTCCAGCGCCTGCCGCAGCTGGGCAATCTGCAACTTGAGGAAGGCCAGCGTCTGCGCCAGACCGTCATGGATTTCATGTGCCAGACGGCTGCGTTCGGCCATCACGGCCTGGTATTCCAGCTGCTCCATCAGTCGGCCGTTGTGCAACACCAGGCTGATTTGCCCGGCCATCGTCTGCAAAAGAGTCAGTTGACGCGGTTGGAATTCCTGGGAACGACGATTGGCCACCAATATTCCACCCAAAGGCTCGTTCTCCTGCGTGGTCAGCGGCAACGCGATGAGCGAATAGATGCCCCCTCTCAGCGAACAACGTTGCTCGAAGACGGTCTCCATGCTGTTAACGGTGCGTTCCAGGCAATCGAGCACCAACGGCGTGGCCTTCGCCGGCAAACGGCCGACAACCAGACGCTGAACCGTCTTCTCCCGATCGGTGTTTTTTAGCATCAGGGTGGCAAAATCGGCATCCAGCGCCACGCGAACATCTTCCAACATCTGGTTCAATTGAGCCTCCAGACCCGAACGGGCGCGCACCCGCTGCAACTGCCGCAGCGCCATCAGCTCGCGCTGCCGCAGACGCACGCCTTCCAACGCCAGAGCAAACTCATCCACCATGGCCTGCATGAAATAGCGCACATCCGGCAGCCATTCAGCCTCCAACGGCAGATAAAGGTTCAACATGCCGTAACGAAATTCGCCCCGCGTCAGGGGAAAACAATACACGCGCAGGTTCTCGCCGGAGAATTGCTCCAGCAGGGGGCATTCTCCCACCGCCCCCAGCCGTTTGCAGGCGCGACAACGGCCATGCACCTCCGGGGAGGCCAGATATTCCACCAGCGGCGAGATTGTCTCCACCGGCGCCTCGCCCAGGCTCATCGCAGCCTCAGGTTGTCCGCGATCATCCAGAGGCACGAACGTAGCCCCGCGCGCTCCGGTCAATTCCATGAACATCTGCAAGGCCTGATTGACCATTTCGCGCTCATCGGCCGCTTCGACGGAAATTCGATTCAGACGGAAGACGGCATCCAGACGGCGGCGGATATCCTGTATTTCCTGGCGGGCGAGCTCCAGATTTTTTCGCTCATCCTGCAGTTGCAGGCTCTGCTGCCACCAAAACCAATACATAGCCCCCACCAGCAGAATCAGAAAGAAAAACTCGAGTATCAGCTGGCCGGTCTCACCCAAAGTAGCACCACCGAAGCGGATCTCACTAAACACATACCCTGCCAGCAGGGCCAGGATCAATAGCAAAGGGATCCACGGTTTTGAACGCCACAAATGCATAGCAGCCAATCAAGTCATTTGTCTCAGCGGGGTGAATTCCGTTGGAGCAACTGACTGAGCAACACGATCAGGAAAAAGAGCACGATTGCCAGGGCTACTCCCCACCAACCGGAGAGAGGCGACGCCTGCACCGAGGTTTCCGGCGCGGCGGTGGCGACCTGCTCCACCGGACTTTCGGAGAGTGTGAGCACAAAAGCCACCAGATCGTTGATCTCCTGTTCGGTCAACGGGCCGCCGTTTGCCTGGCTCCAGGCCGGCATGGGTGAACCCTCCACACCTTCCGCAATCGTGGTCTTGATCGCCAGATCAGGGCGCACCGAGGCCCAGGTTTTGTTCAGGGGCTCCCCGATGCGCCCCTCTCCGCCTGCACCATGGCACACTTTACAATTGTAATCGAACAACACCGCGCCGCGGTTGGGGTCGCCTTCCACACCGGGAACAGGTGAAAGCACGGTCATCGCGGTGGCTGTCGGCCTGGGCGTGATCTCCGGGAAGCCGCCCGTCTGCCAGTTCAGCAGGAAATAAACCACAGCGTCGATTTCCTCATCGGTCAGCGGGCCGCCGTTCGCCTGGCTCCAGGCCGGCATGGGGGAGCCGGGGACGCCGTTGGCAATCGTGGCCCGCGCCGCCAGGTCTGGCCGAATGGAAGGCCAGTCCTTTGCCAGCGTCGCGCCGACTCGCCCCTCGCCGTTTTCGCCATGACAAACCGCGCAGTTTTCTGCATAAATCTGCGCTCCCTGGCGGTACTTCTCCGCATCGCCCCCTTCCTGCGCCCAGGCCGACAGGCGCACAACGAAAGCCAGCGCCAGCGCAACGACGAGCGTTGTTACGAATCGTGAATTCCTCATGATTTTTTACTCTTGTGCCAGCAGAAAGGCGATCAGATCTTCCAGTTCATCCGCCGGGATGGTATCGGCAAACGTCTTGGGCATCAGATCGTCATAACCTTCGACCAGGTAAGCCGCGGGGTCGAGGATTGATTCGCGGATATACGCCTCGGCCGTCATACCGGCCTTGCGTTCGCCCGCGTGGCTGGCGATGTGGGTGAGATTCGGCCCCACCGCGCCACTGCTGATTCCTTCGATGGTGTGACAACCCACACAGCCATAGGTTTCAAACGCTGCCCGGCCGCGCGTGATGGGATCTGCCGCCTCGGTCTCCGGGGTGGGCAACGTTTCCAACGCCACCTCTCCCAGCGCGGTCGCTTCCCAGTTCATGATAAAAGCGGCGATCGAACGAATCTGGTCATCGCGCAACGGGCCGCCGAAACGATCCGACCAGGTGGGCATCGCCGGTTTGCCCGCGCCGGGGTACTTATCCGGACGCGTGGAGACCTGACGGCCGGTGGACACGGTCGCGATGATGTAATCCTCCAGACTGCCCTGCCAGCCGACCTCGGCCAGGCGTTCGGTGAAAAAGTGCCGGTCGTTGAGCGGCGGCGCCAGGCCGGGGATGCCCTCCCCGCGCAAACCATGACAACCGCGGCAGTTGATCTCGAACAACTCGGCGCCCACTTCAATTTGTTGCGCCTTTTGATAGCGCTCGAACTCGGCCATACGCTCATCCTCACGCAACCCAACGAAAATCAGGATCGCGCCGGTGGCCACAAGAAAAAGTGTTCCCAGGAAAATTTGAATCTGAATACGCATGAATGCTCTCCCGGCCTACTCGTTGCGATTGTGATCGCGGTGCAGGAAAATGTGCCGCTCGTAGGATTTCCGCGTGCCGCTCTCCGGGTCCAGCCACAATATGCGCGGCGTAACTTTGACCAGATCGGCCTGCCAGGCTTCGATGACCAGCACGGCCTGCGCTTCGGGCAGCTTGCCTGCCTCCACAGCCTCATTGACCCGCTCGCTGAACTCGGCAAACACCGCCTCCAGAGCGGGGCAACCGAAATCCATCTCAGGGCACAGATTCTCTGGCTCGGTTGCATTGACCTCATACACGCCGGGCTGCAACTGCTCGAACGGGATGGCGCGCAGCTCGCCCAGCCCCTCTTCCGGCGCCAGGTCTTGAATGATGCGCGTGGCGGCCGGGGTTTCGATTTTGTACTGCGGCAGGCCCATGTAGCTCAACACCACGATCGTCAGGGTGGCCAGCACCCCCAGGGCGATAGCCACCGGGCGACGATAGGCCATGCGATAGGGATTGCGGTCAAGGTATGGCACGGCAAACAGCAGCCCAAAGATCAACGTGGGGAGAATGATGCCCATCAAGGTCTTATCACCCAGCTTGAGCATCCCCTGCAACCACCAGAAGTACCAGGGCGCTTTGGTATCCAGCGGGGTTTGTTGTGGGTTGGCGATGTGCTCGAGGGGAGCGCTGTAGAAAAAGGCGGTCAACACCACCAGAATGAACAGCCCCAGGCTGGTGAGAAACAGTTCGTGGGTGAACAAATCGGGCAGGTAATCCACCCGCTGTTTGGCCCGCTTGACCGCTTCCTTCGGCAGGCTTTCGTCCTCTTCAAACTTCGCCGGCAGCGAAATACCGTGCTCGCGCGAGACTTTGTAGTAGTGAATGCTGATGAACCAGATGGCCAACAGGGGCAGCAAAATCACGTGCAGCAGGTAAAAGCGCAACAAACCGCCGGCTCCGATATCCGGCGCACCGCGCAGCAGCAGGTTGAGCTCCTTGCCAAACAGCGGCGCCGCCTCCGCCATACTCGTGCCAATGGTCACCGCCCAGTAAGCCAGCTGATCCCACGGCAACAGATAACCGCTGAAGCTCAGAAACAGCGTGATCAGCAGCAAGACCACGCCCGTCAGCCAGGTAAAGGAACGTTCCTTTTTGTACGAGCCGGTCAGATAGGTGCGCAGCATGTGTAAGGCGGTAAAGATCACCATCCCCTCCGCGCCCAGGCGATGCAGGTCGCGCAGCAGCTTGCCGTAGGGGACGTTGCTCATCAGGTTGAGGATCGAGTTATACGCCTCGGCCGGCGAGGGCGTGTAATAGATCATCAAAATCAGACCGGTGATCAACTCCAGTACGAAAAAGAACATGGTGAAGAAGCCCAGGCGAAAGGTATGCGTGAAGATCGTGCTGCCGCGCAGGTAAAACTTGGGACGAATGTGGAACAGGAAACTGGTCACATGCACGCGGTAGCGCGGGTTGGGCTTCTCGGTGGGCGGGTCGCCGCGCAGCAGGGCGCGCAGTTCGGCGATGCTCAGCCCTGCCGTGATAATGCGCACGCGCCGCTCGAAGGCCTCTCTGGCCTGCTGGCGCAATCTCTGGAAATTCAATCCAAACATTTCACTCCCTCAGTTATGACGTTGTCCGATAATGCGAGCGCCGGTATTCACCTTGATGACCACCTCGCGGTCTTCCGGCAACGGCACCGGCCCGCCTTCGGGAGGCGTCTCGGCCAGCACCTCACCGGTCTCGGCATCCAGAATCTGAATCACAAATTGATCCAGGCTGCGAGGCGCAGGACCCTGAATGTACGTGCCGTTCTTCTGAAACTGCGAGCCGTGGCAGGGACAGATGAACTTGCCCTCCTGATTGTTCCAGTTGTACAAACACCCCAGATGGGTGCACACCTTGTATAGTGCCTGAACGCCCTCCTCGGTGTGCGAGAGCCAGAATTTGACCTTGGGATAGTTCGCCGGCGGCGCGTCTACATCCGGCAGGCTGTCCTTCGATCCGACAACGAATACCCCTCCAAACTCACCCTCTTTGAAGCGGGGCATGGCAAACAACACCGTCATGCCGGCCACATCCACAAAGATAAATCCCAACGAGGCCAGCCAGGCCAGATTGAGGAATTCCCGCCTGTTTATGGCAACGCTTTCGTCTGGCATACTTTTCTCCTTACCGGATCATCTTGAGAAAAAAGTAACAATTCGCACTATTTTTGTCCAGTTACAGAGTGTACCAAAAAAATGCCCTCGATGCAAACTTTTTCTTAATCGCGCGTTTATCGAGGCTTAATCAGCGCGCCTGAGAAGGGAGGCAGGGCACCCTCCCAGCGGGACGATTCCAGGCCGACGGCAAAAAGGACTTCGGCGCCCCGAAACTCAGGAAGGCCACGCATTGCCCTGTCAGCGGGATTGAAAACCACGATCAGGTCCTCTTCGGCATGCCGACGGCGATACGCCACCAGATCGGGCGCATCCAATAAATCCAGCGTCCCCGCATGCAGCGCAGGGTGTTCACGCCGCAAATGCAGCAAGTTGCGATAAACGTTCAGCAGCGAGGCGGGATCGTCACGCTGGGCTTCCACATTGCGCACATGCGCCAGCGGATGCACAGGCAACCACGGCTGCGCATCCGGCGGACAAAAGCCGGCGTTGGGCGAGTCATCCCACTGCATTGGCGTGCGGCAGCCATCCCGATTGAGGTACAACCCCAGCAGGTCGGCCAGCCAGGGCGGCACCCAGCGATAGCGCTGCGCCAGCGGATCTTTAGCCTCTTGAGGCGGTATGGGCAGGTCCAGCATGCCGATCTCTTCGCCGTAATACACCACCGGCACGCCGCGGGCAGTCAGCTGAAACAAAGCCAGCAGCCTGGCCAGCGCCAGATTGTTCGCCTGTTTCAAACGAGATAACACCCGTTTGACGTCGTGGTTTCCCCACACCAGCACCGGCAGCAGAGGGGCAGGATACTCCCGTTCGTAATGCTGCAACACCTGTTGAAAGACGGATGCAACAGGGCGGGCCGAAAGCAAATCCCACTGAAAGATCAGATTCAACCCATCCCCCTCCTCCCCCAGATAGCGGCGCACGGTGCGAGGCGCCCCAAACACCTCTCCTAACAACATCCGTTCTGGTTCGAATTCCCCCGCCAAAGCGCGCAACTCGCGCGCCAGCGCAAAAGTCTCTGGCCGGTGCAGGTTGTAGCGCATCCGCTGAAAGAAACCGGCCTCGCCATTGGGGATGTAACGCCAGGAGAAAGGGTTATCGCGAAAATGTGCGTCCTTGTAAATGGCATGAAAAATGTCCAGGCGGAAGCCATCCACCCCGCGCGCCAGCCAGAAGCGGGCGACATCGAACATCGCCTCTTTTACCTGCGGGTTGCGATAGTTCAGGTCGGGCTGGAAGGGGAGGAAACTGGCGTAATACCACTGCTGCGTTTGAGGGTCGAAGTGCCAGCCAGAGCCGCCGACGAACGATTTCCAGTTGTTCGGCGGTTTGCGCCCGCGCCCATCCCGCCAGATGTACCACGACCGCCGCGGGTTCTGTCGGCTCTGGCGGGATTCCCGGAACCAGGGATGTTCGTCCGAAGTGTGGTTGAGCACCAGGTCGAAGAGCACGCGCATCCCGCGCGCGTGCGCCTCGGCAATCAAGTCATCCGCGTCGGCCAATGTGCCGTATTCGGGAGCGACACCGCAGTAATCGCGCACATCGTAGCCGCCATCCCTCTGCGGGCTATCAAAGAACGGTGAGAGCCAGATGGTCTCGAAGCCCAGATCACGGATGTAATCCAGCCGCCGGATCACGCCGCGCAGGTCGCCGACGCCATCGCCGTTGCTATCCTGGAACGAGCGCGGGTAGATATGGTAAATGGTGGTGGTTTTCCACCAGGGCAGGTCACTCATGCAGTTGCTCCCATTCGGCCAGCAGAGCGTTCAGTTCGTTTTCGGCTTCCACATATTCATCGCCCAGGCGCTGCACTTCGGCGGGGTCGTCCGGCGGAGCGGCGAGCCGCTCGCCGAGGTCGGCCAACAGGGTTTCCAGCTCTTCCACGCGGGCCTCGATGGCCGCGATGCGCGCCTGACGGCGACGTTCGGCCGCCTGGGCGCGGTTCTTCGCCGCGCGTTGCTGTGCATATCGCTGCCGCGCATGGCGCTCGGAGAACGCGCCAGCCGCTTCGGCCGGGCGCTGTTCCTGCGCGGCGCGAAACTCCGAGTAACTGCCGGGGAAGACTTCCAGCCACTCCCGCCCCGGCGTAACCGCCCACACCTGCGAGGCCAGGGCGTCGATCAGGTAACGGTCGTGCGAGACCAGAATGACCGTCCCCTCGAAATCCGCCAGCACGGCCTGCAACACCTCCTGCGAGGGGATGTCCAGGTGATTGGTCGGCTCGTCGAGCAGCAGCAAATTGGCGCCGCTGAGGGCCAGTTTGGCCAGCGCCAGTCGGCCGCGCTCTCCGCCGGAAAGCACCGAGACCGGTTTGAAGACTTCCTCGCCGCGGAACAAATAGCGCGCCAGATAGTGACGGATCTGCGCCGGCAGCATGTGCGGAGCGACGGATTCGATCTCCTCCATCAGCGTGCGCTCAGGGGACAGGTCCTCGTGCGCCTGAGCAAAATAGCCGATCTCCAGGCCGGCGCCCAGCACCACATCCCCCGCCAGCGGCGGCAGTTGCCCCAACAGCGTTTTCAAGAAAGTGGTCTTGCCCGCGCCGTTCGGCCCGATCAGCGCCACACACTCCAGACGATGCAACTCCAGGTCGGGGACGCGGAACAGCGTCCGACCGGGATACCCCACAACCAGCCCGCGCGTGCGCAGCACTTTTTCTCCACTGCGGCGCGCCGGCCGCAATTCCAGATGCAACGGCCGCTGGTCGGCGGTCTTCAAGGCCAGCGCCTGAATGCGCCGGTGGGCCTCCTCCACGCTCATCATGCTGGTGCTGGTGTCCACTTCCGCCGCCAGACGACTCCATGCCTGCCCCTGCACCGCCTCCAGCCCCACCTGCTCGATCGCCTGTAGCTGCCGGCTCAGGCGGCGCAGACGACCCTTCGCCTGATTGACGTTCTGACCGGCGATGTTGCGCCGGATGTACTCCAGGTCTTTTTCCAGACGCTGTTTCGCAGCGGCAAACGTTTTGGCGCGCCGCTCCCAGCGCGCCTCACGCTGCTGCACGTAATGCGAATAGTTCCCCCGATAGGTCTCGAAGCCAACCGCGCTCATCTCCCAGACGCGGTTGCACACCCGGTCGAGGAAATATCGGTCGTGAGAGACGACCAGCACCGCGCCATCCCACTCTCGCAACGTCCCCTCCAGCCACTCGATGGCAGCGACATCCAGATGATTGGTCGGCTCATCCAGCGCCAGCAACTGCGGTCTTTCCAGCAGCAGACGCGCCAGCAGCGCGCGCGTACGCTGCCCGCCGGAGAGATGTTGCAGGGGCAAGTCGTACTCCTCTTCGGAAAAACCCAGTCCGGCGAGCACCTGACGGATACGCACGGTGTACTCGTAGCCTCCTGCCTGCTCGAAGCGCGCCTGCAACGCCCCGTAGCGTTCCAGCGCATTCGCATCATCGGCATTCCGGGAGATCGCCTCCGCCAGACGCTCCATCTCGGCCTCCATCGTCTGCAATTCGGCGAAGGGGCGCAAACATTCTTCCCAAAGGGTGGCCCGGCTCTCCAGCACGGATTCCTGGGGCAGATAGCCGATGGTCAGGCCGCGGGCATAGTGCACTTCCCCCGCGCTGGGCAGTTCTTCCCCGGCGAGCACGCGCAACAGCGTGGTTTTGCCAATACCGTTCGGCCCCACCAGGGCGATGCGCGCCCCATGCGGGATGCTCAACGACAGGCCGGAGAATATTTCCACCGGCGGGTAAGATTTCGCCAGATTGTGGGCACTCAACAACGCCATGCCCTGATTTTACCTTGAACAGCAGAGAAAAGAACACTTTCCACAAGGCGTTCTCTAACATGATATAATCCCGCCGTCCGCGAGGGTATGCTCCTGCGGGCACAGAATTTGCATCTCGAACTGAGAACCCTATGAATTCGAAATTTCTTTCCTCCCTAACACGTCTCTCCCCCGGCGCGCTCGTCCGCTGGGGTGTGCTGATCGTGCTGGCGGCGGTGTTGTTCGGCGGCGCGTACTCCCTCACCAGCCGACTGGTGGCCAGCTGGACGATCACTTCGCTGCCGGGGGTCGCCATCAGCGAGCCGACGCCCGCCCCTCAACAAGAAGACAACACCGGCGAGAGCGCGCCGACCGCAGCCGCCCCGGCCGAGGCGGCTGCCCCCGCCAACGTCCCGCTGCCCGAACCGTGGGACGGCGCCAGCCGCGTCAACATCCTGCTCATCGGTCTGGACTACAACTCCTGGCGCGGCAACAGCGGTCCGCCGCTCTCCGACACCATGATTCTGTTCACCATCGACCCGCTGACCAAGACCGCGGGGATGCTTTCCATCCCGCGCGACCTGTGGGTCAACATCCCGGGCTTTGAGTACGGCAAAATCAACACCGCCTACCAGCTGGGTGAAGCCTACAAACTGCCCGGCGGCGGCCCCGGCTTGGCGATGAAAACGGTGGAAGCATTGCTCGGCGTGCCGGTACAGTACTACGCCCAGGTCAATTTCGATGCCTTCGTGTACTTCATCGACCAGATGGGCGGCCTGAAGCTCAACGTGCCTTACGAAATGTACATCGACATCTACGATGACCCGAAAGGCAAAATCCGCCTCCAGCCCGGCGTGCAGACCCTGCCCGGCGAGTACGTGCTGGCGTACGCCCGCTCGCGCAGCACCGAAGGCGGCGATTTCGACCGCGCCGCTCGTCAGCAGCAGGTGGTGATGGCCATCCGCCAGCGCCTGCTCGACTTCAACCTGGTGCCGGTGTTCATCCAGAAAGCCCCGGAGATGTACCAGCAGGTACAGGACGGCATCAACACCAACCTGACGCTCGACCAGATCATCAAACTCGGCCTGCTGGCCCTGGACATCCCCCCCGAACGCATCATCAACCGCATCATCGGGCCGGAACAGGTGCAACTGGGCAAATCCCCAGACGGGCTGGATATCCTCAAGCCGCTGCCTGACCAGATCCGCGTGCTGCGCGATGAGGTGTTTACCCAGACCTCGCTCGGCCCGCTGGCCGCGCCCTCGATGGACGCGCAGCAACTGATGGCCGCCGAAGG
>RFKO01000313.1 GCA_003694235.1 Anaerolineae bacterium | reverse complement strand
TCGCCAACCCCAGCGCACTTTTCGAAGATTAGCCCACGGTGCATGCATCTGCGGGTGGCATGACGATAACCGGCTGTTAAACTTTTGAAAAGCCCAGCTTCAACCCAAAAACTCTTTCACGCGGGCTGCCAGCGAGGCATTCATTTTGGGGGCAGCGGCAAGCTCCTCCTCGCTGGCCTGCCGAATGGCATCCATGGAACCAAAGTGCTGTAACAGCGCTTTGCGGCGCGCCGGCCCAATGCCGGGGATGGCCTCCAGCTGCGAGGCCAGGCCCTGACGCGAGCGACGCTTGCGATGGGCGGTGATGGCAAAACGATGGGCCTCATCACGGATGCGCTGGATGAGATACAATCCCTCCGAACGAGGCGGCAGATGGATCGCCTGCTTGCGCCCCGGAACGAAAATCTCCTCCTCCCGCTTGGCCAGGCCGATCACCGGCACCACCTCGGCCAGCCCATAAGCCTGCAACACCCGCACGGCGCGCCCTAACTGACCTTTTCCGCCGTCAATGATGACCAAATCAGGGAGAGCGGCAAAAGAGGCATCCACAGATTGCTGCTGCCGTTCAGCCTCGCTCATCTCATGAGCCGCCTGCCAGCGGCGGAAGCGGCGCGTGAGCACCTCTTCCATGCTGGCGAAATCGTCCGGCCCGACCACGTTGCGGATGTTGAAACGGCGGTAATGCTGCCTGTGCGGCACACCCTGTTCGAACACCACCATGCTGCCCACCATGGCCACGCCCTGCGTGTTGGAAATGTCGTAACATTCGATCCGTCGGGGGGCGCGCGGCAGATCGAGCGCTTCGTGCAGTTCGCTCAACGCCTGCGTCTGGCGATGCTTATCGCTCTCCCACTGCGCCCGCAATGCCCGCAGCGTCTCGGCCGCGTTCTCGGCCGCCATGCGCACCAGTTCGCGCGGCTGGCCCTGCCGCGGCACGCGCAGGCGCACACTCGCGCCGCGGCGACGATTCAGCCACTGGCGGATAATGCGCGCCTCCTCAACCTGCCGCGGCAGCAACACCTGTTGCGGCAGGGCAGGCGCCTGATCATAGAACTGTTTGACAAACTCCGCCAGCACATCCTCCTCGGCAACATCCTCAGCCCCTTCCAGCAAGAAGTATTCCCGCCCGATCAACTTGCCGCCGCGGATGAAAAACACCTGCACACAGGCATCGCGCTCATCGCGCGCCAAAGCGATCACATCGGTATCGGCAAAATCGCCGGAGAGCACCATTTTTTGACGCGCGAGGATTTGTTCAATCGCCGCGATCTGATCGCGCAAAGCGGCGGCGCGCTCGAACTGCAAGGTGTTGGCCGCCTGCTGCATCTCGGCGCGCAGGTTTTCCAGAACGCCGGCGCTGTCGCCCTGCAAAAAGCGTTCCAATCCCGCGATGATATCCCGGTACTGCTGGCGCGTCACCGCGCCGACGCATGGGCCGGCGCACAATTTGATATCGTAGTACAGACAGGCGCGCGGGTCTTCGCCCGTGATCGTGCGGCTGCACGTCAGGTAGGGGAAAACGCGCCGCAGCACATCCAGCGTCTGATGCACCGCCCAGACCGAAGTGTACGGCCCAAAGTAACGGGCGCCATCATCCACCACGCGCCGCGTCACCGTGACGCGGGGGTAGTCATCCTGCCAGTGGATCTTGATGTAAGGATAGCGCTTGTCGTCCTTGAGGCGTACGTTGTAGCGCGGGCGATGCTTTTTGATCAGATTCATCTCCAGGATCAGGGCCTCCAGTTCGGAATCCACCACGATCCATTCGATGTCGGCGATGCGTTGCACCAGTTGACGCGTGCGCGGGTGTTGCTGCGCGCTGGCGTGGAAGTAGGAGCGCACGCGCTGGCGCAGGTTGACCGCCTTGCCCACGTAAATCACTTCCCCCTGTTCATCTTTCATCAAATAGCAACCCGGCCGTGTGGGCAATGAACCCAGCACCGCCTGCAAGCGTTCGCCGATTTCCATAGCCTCAACATTTTACCGCGTTCGCCACCTGCGAAAAGATATGGTATCCTCCCTTCTCACTGATAACTGCTCACTGATAACTGATAACTGCTCACTACTAACTCGCCCCATGCTCAAAACCATCTGCGTCTTCTGTGGCTCTTCCGATCGCATCCCTGCGCCCTACCTGACAGCCGCCCGTCAGATGGGTGAAACGCTGGCACACCGTGGTCTGCGTCTGGTGTACGGCGCCGGCAGCACCGGCATGATGGGCGCGCTGGCCGATGGAGCGCTGTCTGCCGGAGGGGAGGTCATCGGCGTGATCCCCGAAATCTTCAACACCCCCGCCCTGATGCACAACGGACTGACACGCCTGGAAATCGTCCCCGATATGCACACGCGCAAGGCGCGCATGGCGCAGCTGGCCGACGCCTTCATCGCCCTGCCCGGCGGGCTGGGCACCTTCGAAGAACTGTTCGAGATGCTCACCTGGCTGCAAATCGGCCTGCACACCAAGCCGATCGGCCTGCTGAACACGCGGGGTTACTTTGAATCGCTGGTGAAGATGGTGGATCACGCCTGCCGCGAGGGATTCATGTACCGCGAGCACCGCGACCTGTTCATCGTGGACGATGCGCCGGAGAGCCTGCTCTCCCGTCTGGAGGACTTCCGCCTGCCGGAGGATCTCCATCGCTGGGTGGAGCGCGATGGGCCGCCGGCATGAAACTGGCAACTCCCTGCGCATGATGTCGAAACGCGCCGTGCAAGTTTTGTGGCTGTGGGGGATGCTGATCAGCCTGGCGGCCTGCACCCGCACCTGGGAGGGCTATGCGCCGGCCTGGGGGACGGTCACTCCCTGGACGGTCGGGCAGCCCGCCCTGCGCGGGACGCCGGCCCCGGACGTGACCGCGCGTTCTCCGGGCGCAGCGGTGCTCTCCCCCACCCCCGATGCCCCTCACCCCCTGCCCGGCCTGCGCACCGAAGCCGAAACCTATGTGGTTCAGCCAGGAGACACCCTCGGTTTCATCTCCCAGCGGTACGGCGTCAGCGTGGAGGCCATCGCCGAGGCCAACCAGATCGCCGATATCAACATCCTTGAAGTCGGGCAGGTGCTCACCATCCCCGCGCCCCAGCCGGTGGAGACCGGCCCGGCGTTTAAGATCATCCCGGATTCCGAGTTCGTCAACGGCCCGATGGCTGCCTACTTCGACGTGGCCGACTTCGTCGCCGCGCAAGGCGGCTATCTGGCACACTACGAGGAAGAAGTCGAAGGGCAAATGCTGCGCGGCTTCCAGATTGTGCAACGCATCAGCCGCGATTACTCCATTCACCCGCGCCTGCTGCTGGCCGTGCTGGAATACCAGAGCGGCTGGGTGACCAACCCTGATCCGCGTCCGGCTACCGAAACCTATCCCCTCGGCTGGGAAGACGCCGGCCGTCAGGGCCTGTACCGCCAGCTGGCCTGGGCAGCCAACGAACTCAACCGCGGCTACTATCTGTGGCGCGCCAACGCCATCGGCAGCTGGACACTGGCCGACGGCAGGGTCGTACCGGCCAGCCCGGTGATCAACGCCGGCACGGCGGCCATTCAGTTCTTTTTCTCCCACCTGTACGGACAGCCAATCTGGCACCGTTCGGTCACCGCCGAGGGGCTTTTCCAGGTGTACTACAACCTGTTCGGTTATCCCTTCGATTATGCGATCGAGCCGCTCATCCCGCCGGGGTTGACACAACCTTATCTGCGCCTGCCTTTCGAGGATGGCGTGCCCTGGGCTTACACCGGCGGGCCGCACGGGGGATGGGGCGACGGCTCGGCCTGGGCGGCGCTGGATTTCGCCCCGGCGGGCGAAGAACTGGGATGCGTGCAAAGCGATGCCTGGGTGGTCGCCATGGCCGACGGCAAAGTCGTCCGCTCCGCCGAGGGCGGCGTGGTGCAAGACCTGGACGGAGACGGCTTCGAAGGCACGGGCTGGACGCTGTTCTACATGCACATCGAAACCCGCGACCGCGTGCCGCTCGGCACGATGTTGCGCGCCGGCGACCGCATCGGACACCCCTCCTGCGAAGGCGGCATCTCCAACGGCACGCACGTACACATCGCCCGCCGCTACAACGGCGAATGGATCCCCGCCGATGGCGACCTGCCCTTCGTGCTCGACGGCTGGGTCAGCCAGGGGACAGGCGCGGAATATCAGGGAATGCTGGTGCGTGAGGGAGAGATCGTGGTTGCCGAAAACGGCTTCATCCCCGAAAACGCGATACAACGATGAAAAGACCTCTGGGTGTATTCCTGCTCATACTGGGCCTGCTCAGCGGGTGCAACCTGCCCCGACGGGAGACGCCGGTCTTTGTGCCGCCTTCGGATTACCTCGCCACGCAACCACCGCTGGCTGCGCTGGAAACCGCCGCTGCCGCACAACCCACCGAAATCCCGCCCCTCAGCGCCCTGGAGACCGCTGCCGCACCCCCAACGGCTATGGCGACGCCGCTCCCCTCGCCCACAGCCACAGCCATGGCGATCACCCTGCCAACCCCTGTGCCCGGCGCGGGGAACGATGGGCCGCTGCTGTACTACACCCAGGCGGGCGATACCTTGCACGCCCTTTCCGTGCGCTTTGGCGTCTCCCCCGAGGAAATCAATACCGCCGGCGTGCTGCCCGAAGAGGGCTTTATCAATCCCAACCAGTTGTTGATCATCCCGCGGCGCTTTACCAACACCACCGCTCCCGTCCATCTGCTGCCGGACAGCGAACTGGTGTACTCGCTCTCGGCGGCGGGTTTCGCCACGGAGAACTTCGTCTGGGAAGCAGGCGGCTATCTGCGCAACTACCACGAGTACCTGGGCATGACCGGCGAGACCTACGGCGGACAGATCGTGCGCGAAATCGCGCTGGATAACTCCATCAACCCGCGCCTGCTGCTGGCGCTGCTCGAATATCAGAGCGGCTGGGTGTACGGTCAGCCGGAAACGCTGGCGGCGGAAGACTACCCGCTGGAGCACGTGGATTTGAAAGACAAGGGGCTGCTACGTCAGTTGAAATGGGCGGTCAACCAGCTATCCATCGGCTACTACGGCTGGCGCGAGGGCCGGCTGACCGAGATCACTTTCCGCGATGGTGTGACGGCTCGCCTGGCACCCGACCTGAACGCCGGCACGGTGGCGCTGCAATACTACTTCGCCCAGGTGTACGACAGCCGCGGCTGGCTGCAGGCCATGAACCCCGAAACCGGCTTCATGGCGCTGTACGTGCAGATGTTCGGCGACCCCTGGGAGCGCGCCAAAGTGGTCGAGCCGCTCTTCCCGCCCGATTTGCAGCAGCCCGAATTGCAGCTCCCCTTTCTCCCCGGCCGTCTGTGGAGTTTCACCGGCGGGCCGCACGGCGCGTGGGAGAAAGACGGCTCCTGGGCAGCGGTTGACTTTGCCCCGGCAGCGACCGAAAGCGGTTGCGTGGAGAGCGACGCCTGGGCGACCGCGGTCGCCGATGGCGTGGTCACCCGCTCGGAGCGCGGCATCCTGGCGCTCGACCTGGACGGCGACGGTTTCGAGCAGACCGGCTGGGTGGTGGTCTACCTGCACCTGGCGGAGGAGGGCCGCGCCGGGGTGGGGCGCGCCGTGCGCGCCGGCGACCCCATCGGCCATCCCTCCTGCGAAGGCGGTCGGGCCACCGGCACGCACATCCATCTGGTGCGCAAATACAACGGCGAGTGGATCGCCGCCGACGGCCCGATCCCCTTCGTGCTCAGCGGCTGGCGGGTGGTGGCCGGAGAGCGGCAGTATGCCGGCTGGCTGGTGCGCGGCAACGAAAAGGTGACGGCCAACCAGTACGGCTCGTTCGAGAGCCGGATTCAACTGGGGCAGTGAGAAGAATTCCGCGCAGGGCAGGGGTTGGGAAACCACGGAGGCACGGAGTTCACCGAGTTTTCTCGATGGTTCACGGAGAGCATCGGCGATGTTCAGCACAAGCGCTTCGGCACGGCTCAGCACAAGCGCTTCGGCACGGCTCAGCACAAGCGACGTGTCGCCGCACTCCAAAAAACGTCTGAGGGATTGCCAGCCTACCCGCCGCCGAAGCGGCATTTCAATACGGCTCAGCACAAGCGCTTCACCTGGCTCAGTGTAAACTCCGCGCCCGAAGATCCCACCTCCGCTGCGCTGCGGCTGGAAACCCGACTGCCACTTGACACCCTCCCGCGGGTTTGGATCCTGCGGTAGGGTCGGGTACGCAGGTT
>RFKO01000054.1 GCA_003694235.1 Anaerolineae bacterium | reverse complement strand
GGAATAGTTGTACTATTGTGATGAGATACGCAATAGGTGCGTAAACATGGAGGGGATTATGGTGGTGCGGAAAGGTGAACAGGGACAGGTGATCGTGTTGCTCACGATCGTCTTTCTGGGGTTGCTGGCGTTTGTGGGGATTGCCACAGATGTCGCCATGGTGTATTGGAATCGCGCCGCGGCTCGAACACATCTGAAAGTATTTAAATGCAAGCACCGAAGAGGGAGGTAGTCCCTTTGAGACGATTACCTCCTGTCGGCTTTATGAGGTCTCTCTATGTTTAGAACGCTGAAGCACCAAAGGCTGCGTGGTCAGAGTTTTGTGGAACTGGCGTTGATTCTGCCGGTTTTGCTGATGATGATCGCGGGGCTGGTCGAAGTGGGCTTTTATGTGTACTCCTATCTGACCGCATTGGAACTGACGCGTGAGGCCGCTCGCTTTGCCTCGTTGCGCGACCCTTTTGCGCTGGATGTTGTTGGCAGTACGTTGCCGGATGACGCTTGCAGCGATTCGGTTTTGCATTATTACTTTGATACGGCCTGCATTATTCTGGATACTGGTTTTAACCCCACCTTGCCGCTGGACAAGAGCATCGACGATGTTACGATTTCCGTTTTGACGATCTCAGGCAATGTTGTTACCAATCGCTGGCCCGCAGATGGCGATGGGGTCTGGTCGCTCTCGACCGCCAGCAACTCCTGGTCAGGGAACGAGAGCTGGACGAAGGATTGCGAAGGCAATGTCGTTCGAACTGAGCCGTTCTTTACCAATGCCGAGGTGGAAGCAATGTTCCAGCCAGGGGCGCCGGTGAACAAAGGGCTGGTGATCGTTGAAGTGTGGTATTGCTATCATCAGGTGCTCAACCTGCCAATTCTATCCGATTTTCTTCCCAATCCTATCCGTTTGCATGCTTATTCGATGATGCCTGCTTTTGAGGCCATTCCAACACCAACCCCAATACCCTGAAGGTCAGGCAGTGATTATGTGGCACCGGCGTGAATCTTCTCGCAAACATTTCTCCTCCAGTCTTGGAGAATCCGGTCAGGCGGTCGTGCTGCTGACCGTTGCTTTCTTCGCGTTACTGGCGTTTATTGGCATCGTTACGGATGCCGGCTCGTTATATGTATCCTATACCCAGTTGAAAAGAGCGGTAGATGCGGCGGCAGTGGCCGCGGCGAACAATATCAAGAACCCATCGCTGACATACAGCCAGCGGAAGACGCGCATCACCGAGGCGGCGCGGGAGATGATCGCCTTGCACAACGTGGCCAATATTGCTTCTCTGGAGGCCTATACCTGCGACGATGCAGACAAGCCTGCCGCTTTTGCCAATGTGTGTCCGAACATCGCCGCCGGTGAGCCGCCGCGCAAACTGGCCTGGGTGCAGGCCACCCAACAGGCGCCGGTGTATTTCCTCAGCTTGTTTGGCGTCCAGAGCGTTTCGCTGACGACCAGTGCAATTGGTGAAGCGGCGACTGTCGATGTTGTCGTGGTTCTGGATACCTCCGAATCTATGGGGGAGGCTACAGCGGGTTACGGGCCGGATTTCGACCCCTCTGCTTGCAACGCCGCCAATTCCTGTGAACCGCTGAAGACGGCGAAAGATGCCGCCAAAGCGCTGGTCGATTCACTTTTTGAAGGATATGACCGCGTAGCCGTGGTGGGCTTCGATTTCGATGCCACCATGTATATCAACCTGAGCACAGATTTCAACGCAGTAAAATCGGCGATTGATAGTGTCCCGCTGCACGACGACCTGGATTCGTCCATTGTGCTCTCTTACGGTAACCCCGCGGCGGGCGATGTCAATCCGTTGGATGTGGACGGGGATGGACGATTGGGGGATTATGATGCGGTAGATGATGGCGGCACAGGGCTGGTGCAGGATTCGTTCCTTTCTACCTGTACGGGATGCGGTATTCGTGTGGCCGGTAACATTCTCAAAGCGTATGGGCGTCCAGATGCTGTGTGGGTGATTGTCTTTCTGGCAGATGGCGCTACGAACGTCAGTGATGTGCCGCCCGAAGTGGATGTTTCCTTTCCCAATGGGTTTTGCGGCGGCACGTTCAACGCCCGCATGTGGAACAATCCCTGGTGCACGGATGCCAACCCGACTACCCGTCATTGTGGTCCTTATCATGCCTCGGCCAGCGAATGCCCTCCCGGCTCCATTTGGGTAGGCGATAGTTCGCCAGCCTATGACGTGGAGGATTATGCTTTCGACATGGCGGATCGAGTTGCCCTTTTAGCCTCGACCAATCCCGATGAGCCTATTTTTGGGAATGACATCGCTATTTACAGTATTGGTTTGGGGAAGGCGGCTGCGGGAGAGCACTTCTTACGCTATCTTGCCAATATCGGGGATGACGGCACGCGTTTGAACGATCCATGTGCAGGCGTTGCGCCGAAATCTCATTGCGGCAACTATTACTACGCGCCAAACGCCTCGTACCTGGCGCAAATCTTCGAGAACATCGCCGAGCGCATCTACACGCGCATCAGTCAGTAGACCGCATGCAGAGGCCGAAATGAGGCTGTTGTTATCCTTCCTACGACCTAAGAACCGAGGCCAGGCGATGGTGGAGTTTGTGATCGCCCTGCCCCTTCTATTGCTTTTGCTGTTTGGCATCATTGAGTTTGGCCGGTTGGTTTTTTCGTGGATGGCGGTGCAAAACGCGGCGCGTCTGGGGCTGCGCTATGCCATTACCGGTCAGTTCGATAAGCAGTATTGTGACGAGGCGGCTGCCGCGCTCACCGCTGAGACGGGTGTCAACTATGTTGCGGCAGATATGGCCGATGGCATCATGAACTGCGATGTGCCCGATTCTTTTGGTGATAACGCAGAGGAGCTCTCGAACAACCTGGTGGACTGGGCGCGTCTGCCTTCTATTCGAGATGCTGCGCGCGCCGGGGGGGCGGGCCTGTTCATCCAGGAATCTGCCCTGGGGGACTATATTGCCTTTTTGGGATCTCATTCTTTTTCCGATCTTGGTTCCACGAATGAGCCGGGGTATTTTCACGTCACGATTTGCAGCAATCGTTATATCTATGACGAAAACAATTATGCCATCCCGGTCTGTGTAGAGCCGGGGAGCAACAAGCTGATGGATAATGCCGGTCTGCCCGGCGATCGCGTGCGGGTGGTGGTGACTTATCGCCACAACATGCTCTTGCCCTTCGTCGCCTCGATTTGGCCGATGTTGCCGCTGGATGGCTGGCGTGAGGGGATTGTTGAGCGTTTTCGCACCTCGCGCGTGATCACCGTGGCCGGCGGGATCACCGCCGCGCCCACCTGGACGTTGACCCCAACGATTACCAGTTCCCCTACGCAAACCCTCACCTCCACTGCCACGGCGACGTCCACCGTCACGACGACGCCCTCCGTCACTCCCTCGCCCACGCCGGTGGATTGCACCGCCTTTAGTATGACCAATTTCCAGCTCCGCAATTGGGCTCAACTCCGCATGTATGTCAACAACAACTCGCCTGGCGATGTTCAGATCACGCGTCTGTACCTGGACTGGAGCAATGCCGAGATGCTGTATGCCGCCCGCGGGCGCAACCTGAACAACGATTGGTTCCGATGGGGGAGAAGCTACGTGTGGGGCGGCGGTAATGGAGGAGCGCGAGACTACGATTCCCCCACCGATACCAATGCCGATTCGCCCTCTACCTGGAATGGCCCGTTGACGCTGGGGGCCGGCTCCAGTGAACGG
>RFKO01000312.1 GCA_003694235.1 Anaerolineae bacterium | reverse complement strand
CCGCAGGTCAATGGGAAGACGGAGTATTACGCCTATGTCATCGTTTCCAGCCAGAGCCCGTATATTTCGCTGGACGAGTTGCGCGGCAAGACGTTTGCCTTCTCCGACCCGCTTTCCAATTCGGGGCATCTGGCGCTGCTCTGGGTTTTGCAGCAACGCGGCGAAACGGCGGAAAGCTTCTTCCAGAAGACGATTTTTACTTACAGTCACGACAACTCCATCCAGGCGGTTGTGGATCACCTGGTGGACGGTGCAATCGTGGACAGCCTGGTGTATGATGCGCTGGTTGCCCGTGACCCGACGCTGGCGGCGCAGACGCGCATCATTCAGCGCATCGGGCCGTTTGGCATCCCGCCGGTCGTCGTGCATCCTGACATTGACCCTGACCTGAAACAGGCCCTGCTGGACGCGCTGCTGACCATGCACCAGGACCCGCAGGGGCGGCGGGCGCTGGCCGATTTGCACATCGACCGCTTCGTTCTGGTGGATAGCAGCGCGTACGATAGCATTCGGCAGATGGCATCTGCCTTGCGAGGCTGGGATGAAGCCCCCTGACTTGACTGAGCACTGGCTCTTCGATCGCATTACCGGCGTGCCCTTGCGCACCAAAATCGTCGGCATGGTGCTGGGCGCGGTGCTGCTGATCGGCCTGGTGATGACGGTCACTGTGCGCACCCGTCTGGCAACCGACCTGACGCGCGGCCTGGAGGAGCGCGGTGTGGCCATCGCACGCTATGTGGCGGCTCGTTCCGCCGACATGGTGCTGACCGACGACACCTTCGGGCTGTATCAACTGGTGCGCGACACGCTGGAAAACAACCTGGACGTGCGCTATGTCTTCATCCTGGATGCACAGGGACAGCCGCTGGTGTATTCCTTTCCGCAAACCGTCCCGCCTGCCCTGCTGAGGTTGAATCCGGTGCCGGCCGGAGAGAGTCATCGCCTGCAGCCGTTCGATAGCGATGAGGGCCGCATGCTGGATATTGCCGTCTCCATTCTTGACGGCCGTGCCGGGGTCGTCCGGCTGGGGTTTTCGCTCCAGCGCTTGCAGGCCGAGGTATGGCGTGCCACCTGGGAATTGCTGGGGATCACTGCGCTGGCGCTGGTGATTGCTTCAGCCATTGCCCTGTTTTTGACGCGCGTGCTCACCCAGCCGGTGCTCGACCTGGTATCTGTCACCCGTCGCCTGGAAGAAGGCGACCTGACGGCGCGCGCCCGTCCCTTCATGCGCGATGAAGTTGGCGAACTGGCGCAGGCGTTCAACGCCATGGCCGATAGTTTGCAGGCTTCTCACCAGAAACTGGTGCAACGGGTGCGCGAACTAGTCATCCTGAATGCGATTGCCAACGCCATCAGCAGCACGCTGGATTTGCGCGAAATGCTGCAGGCGGCGCTGGCGCGCGTCTTGAGCGAACTGGACCTGCAGGCAGGTTGGGTGTTTCTGGAAGATGTCAACAGCCCCAACGGATTGCAACTGGCGGCCCAGAGCGGCCTTTCGCAGGCATTTGCCCGGCAAGAGGCCACCCGCGAACTGGGCGACTGCGTTTGCGCGCATGTGCTGCATGCGGGCCGGCCGATGGTTGTGGATGATATCTGCAATCAGTGCCGACGCCTGGACCGGCAACTTGTCCTGGGCGAGGGCTTGACCTGCCATGCCAGCGTGCCGCTGGTCTCGCGCAACCGGGTGATCGGCGTGCTCAACGTGGCCAGCCGCGATGCCCGTCCGTTTTCGGAAGAAGACCTTGCCCTGCTGGATTCCATCGGCCGGCAGATTGGCGTGGCGGCTGAAAACGCCCGCCTGTGGGAGGAAGTCAAGGAAAAGGAAGCCCTGCGCGGCCAATTGTTGGAAAAAATCATCACAGCCCAGGAAGAAGAGCGTCAGCGTCTGGCGCGTGAACTGCACGACGAGGCCGGCCAGGCGTTGACATCGCTCCGCTTTGGCCTGCGCAACCTGGAACGCGCCGCCAGCCCGGCGGAAATGCAGGAGCGCTTGCAGGCGTTGCGCGACCTGGTGGGAGAAATCCAGGAGACGCTGCACGATCTGGCGCTGGAACTGCACCCGCCGGCTCTGGACGAACTCGGCCTGGACGTGGCCCTGCGCAACTTCGCCGCGCAGTATGCCCGGCACACCGGCATACAGGTTGAATTCCAGACCATCGGCATGGGCGCAGAAGACAGCCTGCATCGACCGATCATCCCGCCGCAGACCGCCGTGACAGCCTACCGTCTGGTGCAAGAAGCGCTGACCAACGCCGCCCGGCATGCCCAGGCCAACCGGGTGTCCATCCTGCTGGAATGCCAGGAAAACCAGATGATCGTGATTGTGGATGATGACGGCAAGGGTTTCAACGCCCAGGCCGCACTTGATCAGCGCCGCGGCGCGGATGGTCATCTGGGTATCCGCAGCATGTAGGAACGCGTCCAGTTGCTTGGCGGCGTCTTTACGGTGGAATCACGCCCCGGAGAGGGGACAACCGTTTTTGCCCGCCTGCCGTTGGGCGCGCCAACCCGGCAGGTTTCTGTATAATTGAAGCATGACTCACCCCATTCGCGTTCTTCTGGTTGATGATCACGCCTTGCTGCGAGCCGGTTTGCGGCTGCTGCTCGAGGCCGAGCCGGATATCGAGGTGGTCGGCGAGGCCGAAGATGGCCTGACCGCTTTGCAGTTGATGGAGGAGCACGCTCCCGATGTGCTGGTGCTCGATCTGACCATGCCCGGCTTGAGCGGGCTGGAAACCTTGCAGACGGTGCGGCGCCGCTGGCCGTTTTGCCGTGTGCTGGTGCTCACCATGCACAACGACGCCGGTTATTTGCGGCGGGCGCTATCGTCTGGCGCATCGGGGTACGTTCTCAAGCAGGCTGATGACCAGGAATTGCTGGTCGCTTTGCGGGCGGTGGCACGCGGGCAGGTGTACGTCCCGCCGGCGCTGGCGCCTGCCTTGTTGGGTGACCTGATTGCTCACGAGGGAGATGAAAACGCGGCAGCGGCAGCATCTGCCGGG
>RFKO01000053.1 GCA_003694235.1 Anaerolineae bacterium | reverse complement strand
GTCATTCAGGTGCAGGTGAACAACGCGGCCGGCGAGGGCGTCCCCGGCGTGGAAATCATTGTGCGCTGGGAGAACGGCGAAGACCACTTCTTCACCGGCCTGCAGCCGGAAATCAACCCCGGCTTTGCCGATTTCGTCATGCAGCCCGACACGCTCTACACCGTGACCATTGCCAGCGGCGGACAGCCGGTCAACCTGTTCGTGCCGGAGTGCAAAGACGAAAACGATACGCCGTTCTCCGGCGGCTGGTTGCTCACCTTCACCCACCCATGAACCCTCGTAATAAAAACACCCTCTGGCTGCTCATCGCCACCGCCCTGACGCTGCTGGCCGGGGCGGTGGTCATTCTGGGCGTTGTACCTCGCCTGAGGACTTCCCCCGGCGAGGTCAAACCCGCATCCCAGGTGGGCTATCCCTCCGCCGCCGTCCAGGCCGAGGTGGTCGCCGTGCTGGAAGAGGGCAAAACGCAAGTAGGCAACGTAGAACAAACTTACCAGCTGCTGCGCATCCGTCTGTTGCAGGGCGAATGGGCCGGCACGCAGCTGGAAATTGACTATGGCAAACGCCAGACCCGCCCCGAAGGCCTCAACCTCGCCCCCGGCGACCGCATCCTGGTGCTGGTGAACAAATCCCCCGACGGTTTTCTCCAGGCTTACTTCCTGGACTTCGTGCGCACGCGCCCGCTGTTCTGGCTCTTCTTTACCTTTATCGCCTTCAGCATCGCCGTCAGCGGGTGGAAGGGCGTGCGCGGCCTGCTGGGCATGGCGATCAGCCTGGCGGTCATCGTGTACTATGTCATCCCGCAAATTTTACAGGGGCGCGACCCGGTTTGGGTGAGCATCAGCGGAGCGTTTGCCTTGCTGGCCATCACCCTTTACCTGATCTACGGCTGGACGCTGAAAACGCACGCCGCCGTGCTGGGCACGCTCCTCTCCCTCGTGTTGACCGCGCTGCTGGCCGATTTCTTCGTCGGCCTGACACGGTTGACCGGTTACGGTAGCGAGGAGGCTTTGTTCCTGATGCAGCAAACCGGCGCCACCATCAACCTGCGCGGGCTGGTGCTGGGGGGAATGTTAATCGGCGCGCTGGGTGTGCTCGACGATCTGGTGATCACCCAGGCATCGGTGGTATTCGAGCTGCACCAGTTGAACCCGGCGCTAAAGGCCGGCGAACTCTACCGCCGCGGTCTGCGTGTGGGACGCGATCACGTGGCCGCCACCATCAACACGCTGGTGCTGGCATACACCGGCGCTGCCCTGCCCATGCTGCTGCTGTTCACCCTTTCTGGTGAGCAGTACACTTACCTGCTGAACCTGGAGTTCGTCACCGAGGAGATCGTACGCACCCTGATCGGCTCACTGGGACTGATCGCCGCCGTGCCGCTCACCACCCTGCTGGCTGCGCTGGTCGCCGCGCAGCACCATCGCCTCGGCACCTGGGCACGCTTTCTCGGCCCGGCGAGCGGGGAAGATTCCCACTCGCACGGGTAAGGGGATGCCCCGCTGAATTCACCACGGAGACACAGAGAGCACGGAGAAACACCGTAAATACTCAAGCAATCTCCGTGAACGCCGTGTCTCCATGGTTTAATCGAAACCCTGAAATCAATACACCGGCATACTGGGATCTATCTCCCGCGCCCAGGCGTTTATACCCCCCTCCAGATTCTTGATCTTGCGGAAACCGGCGCTGGCCAGCAATTCCAGCGCGCGCACCGAGCGCGTGCCCGCCTTGCAAAACAGCACGATCTCTTCGGCGCTATCCAGTTCATGCAAACGGGAGGCCAGTTGCCCCAGGGGGATGAGTTCCGCCCCCGGCAGACGCGAAATCGCCAGTTCGTGCGGCTCGCGCACATCAATCAAACGGATGGGGTCGCCGCGGTCGAGACGTTCTTTCAACTCCCGCGGCGTGATGTCCCACTCATCACCGGCCGAACCGCTGTCGTGGTCGCTGGCCGGCATACCGCAAAACGCCTCGTAATCGATCAGTTCGGTGACCTCAGGGTGCTCACCACACACTTTGCAGTTCGGATTCTTGCGCAACCGGACGTACTCAAAGCTCATATCCAGGGCGTTGTAGAGCAACAGTTTGCCGATCAACGGCTCGCCGATACCCAGGATGAGTTTGATCGCCTCGGTCGCCTGGATGGTGCCGATCGTCCCCGGCAGCACACCGAACACGCCCCCCTCGGCGCAGGAGGGCACCAGCCCCGGCGGAGGCGGTTCCGGGAACAGACAACGGTAGCACGGCCCCTCTTTGGCATAGAACACACTGGCCTGACCATCAAAGCGAAAGATCGAACCGTACACATTCGGCTTCCCCGTGAACACGCACAAATCGTTCACCAGGTACCGAGTCGGAAAGTTATCGGTGCCGTCCAGGATGATATCGTACGGCTCAGCGATGCGCATGGCGTTCTCGGAGGTGAAGATTTCGTTATACACATCCACCTGGATATCGGGGTTGATATCCAACATGCGCCGCCGCGCCGATTCCACCTTGAGCTTCCCCAACTGCGATTCGCCGTGAATCACCTGGCGTTGCAGGTTGGAAAAATCCACCACATCGTAATCCACCAGGCCGATGCGCCCTACGCCAGCCGCCGCCAGGTACAATGCCACCGGCGACCCTAACCC
>RFKO01000052.1 GCA_003694235.1 Anaerolineae bacterium | reverse complement strand
GATGCGCCCCAGGCAGCCGGGCAGCACCGCTACCGTCTCAAGCACAACCGCGGAGACGGCGTCCACGAACAGCAACCCCAACCCTGCCCCCGCTCTGGAAAGCGAAGCACTCTCCGAGTCGTCTTCCGGCGGCTGCGCGCTAAACTCGCCCGCGCGCTGCACAACCTCCCCGTTACGGGCGAAAACCACCGGCCCATGCCTCCCTTCGGCAAAGCGCAACAGCTGACGGTACCACTGCCAGCTGATCAAACGCTCAGCAGGCAACACCTGGCCCGAAGCCAGCAGCAGAAACACGCGGTACATCAGGAAATACAACAGCCAGCCAAAGAGCACAAAGCGGAGATACTGCACTATCGGATGGAAGAACAAACCGCCGCGGACGAGCGCATAGCTACCGGCTTCGTTCAATGCCACTTTTCGCTCGACCTCGAACAGATGCACCTGTCCATCGCGCCCCACCTGCGCCACCAGAAATCCAAGCCCGCGCAGGCGATCCGGCACGACGCCGTACACCTGAGCGGCGAAGCCGGGCAAAGGACTGCCCTCCATCTCATAAATATCACTGGCCGCCAGGCGGTTGAAAACGCGCACACCGGCATTCCCATCCGCCAGCAGCACGTAATCGCCGGCCGCGTCCACACCGTATGGACTGTCCTGCGAGGGGAAGCCGACCAGCACACGGGCGTCCGCCGGTGTGGGCACGGAGAGCACCAGCAAACCCTGCTGAGGCGAAAGAGCGTAAAGCAAACTGCCTTGCGGCGCAGCACGCAGGCGCGTCACCGTCCCCAACTGCTCCGTCAGAGGGAACTGAACCGCCATCGGATTGGAAGGCTGGCGGACATCCCAAACCTCCACGCCCTGTTCTCCCTCGGCCAGGTACAACGTCTGATTCACCACCGCCAGGTCGGTAACCGCACCCAGGGCATTGAAACCGCGCAGATGGCGCGGATTGGCCAAATCCGCAATGTCCACAATCTCCACGCGGACGCTGCCGCGCAGCACGTAAGCGATCTCTCCCTGCACCAGCACGTCACGGGCGTCGGTCAGACCGGTCATCACGCTCACCGGCGTCAGCGCGCCATCCGCCTCGATGCGGTACAGGCGGAGGCCACCGCTGCCATCCGCCACAGCAAGCCGTTCGCCGTCCAGGCTGAGCGCCAGCGCCTGACCGGCGGTGGAAAAGCCGCCACGGATAACAGGTCGCTGCGGGTCGTTCAGATCGACAATCCACAAGCCGTTGTCGCCATCCACAGCGTACAGCAATCCGCCGCGCACCGCCCCGTCGCGCAACAGGTTGGCCGCGGGCGTGGCGAACAACACCTCGGGAGCAGAAGGGGTGGCGAAACGATAGGCCACTACCCCGCCCGAGCCGCGCGCCACATATACGTTGTGATTGAAAATCGTCAGACGCCGGTATGTGCCGCTCTGCGCAGCCGGAGAAACGTCCAGCAAAGCGGCGGGGTCAGAGACGTCCAGCACCCGCACGCCGGTTGTGCGAGTCAGCACATACAACAGCCGGCCATCCACGGCGATGTCCACCGGCTCATCTTCCAATGCCGCGCTACCCAGTCCGCGGATCTGCTGGGCATTGCTCACATCGAGTATCCACACCCTCCCCTGCCCGCTGCGGGTGACGCCGGTCAGATAAGCGATCCGCCCCACCTCGCCACCGGCGCGACTGACAGCCTGCACTGCGACCGAGCGCACTTCGCCATCCAGGCGCAGTGAAGCCTCCTTCACCGGCTGGGTGGGATCCTCGGTATTCACAATCTGCAAGCCCTGCACCCCGGCGGCCACATATAGCCGGCCGTCCAGATAAACCAACCGCTGGGCGTCCGCACCGGCATCGAAGGTGACATGCGCCCGCACGGGTTCTTCTTCATTCTGCCAGTCGATAAATTGCAGCCCGGCGGGCCCATCCGCCACCACCAACACATCGCGCAAAACCAGCAAATCTCTCGCCGCGCCGCCGGTGCTGATTTCCCGCTTCAGCGCCGGCAACTCCAGGCCGCCCGAGAGGTCATAAACACGCACCCGCCCATCGCTCAGAGCGGTGAAGAGCGTCCGCTCCGCCAGCGCAACCGCCTGCACACATCCGGCGGCCTCATGCCGATAGCCGCGGCTCTCGCCTTGCAGGGTGAGTACCTGCACCCCCTGCTCGCACTTCGC
The DNA here is from genome assembly GCA_003694235.1 of Anaerolineae bacterium. GTDB lineage: Bacteria > Chloroflexota > Anaerolineae > Anaerolineales > UBA11858 > J130. The sequence continues at coordinate 630 of RFKO01000052.1, read as the reverse complement.
CAGGTACAGATAGCCGCCGGGATGCACCGCCACATCCAGCACCGAACCGGCAATCACCGCCTGTTCGCCGCTTGCGGCAACCGACTCCTCCTGCCGCAGCATCCGCACCACGCGGTCTTCCTGCCCCAGCAGCACCACGCGCGCCTGATCGTAAACCAGCAGTTGCGGCGTCAGGTTGAGCGGTTCGGCCATCACCGCAGACGGCGCGCCGCTACGCACGCTGAAGATCGCCACCCCGCCTTTCTCCAGACCCACGGCGAGGTCGAAATTCTCCACGTCCAGGCTGACGGCGTTCCCGACCGGCTGCGGCGCGGCATCCAGCTGCGTCACCTCCATCGAGGGTGTCAGCCAGGAAATGCCCGCCGCGCCCAATGCCAGGTACACCCGCCCGTGGCCGACCGCCAGATCGCGAATCGGCTGTCCGACATCCAGCACCGTCGCCTGAGGCCCCTCCTCGCCCTGCAGGTTGACGAGCGCCACTTTGGTTTGCTCTACGATGGTGAAAAGATACGTCCCATCCGTCCACAACTTCCCCCAGCGCAAGCGCAGACGGCTGAACTGCCCGGTCTGCAGATTATCCACATTATAGAGGTGAAAACCTCGCCGCCCATCGGCCACATAAAGCGTTTT
>RFKO01000051.1 GCA_003694235.1 Anaerolineae bacterium | reverse complement strand
CCGCCCGCTCACAAAAGGAATGCTCAACGAGGGCCCCAGCAGCGCCGCGCGCACATGGGCATGGCCGTTCCCATCGCCCCAGCGAGCATTGTGAGCGTATGGGCGCGTCGGAGAAATGATTTCATCCAGCAAGCGGCGCAGGTCGCTCAGACAGCCCGACTCGTATTCGATCGTGGTCAACGCGCTGGTCGAAGAAGGGCTGAATACTGTGACCACGCCGTCTCGCAAACCGCTGGCGGCCACCTGCTGGGCCACCGCCGGCGTGATATCCTGAATATCGGCATGTCCCTGAGTTTGCAAAGTGAGTCGCGCGGTGATCACCGCCATCACACACCTCCATCAAAGTGAAATTGACGCCTTCTCCGCCTCACGGTAGAATGCGAGCACATGCAAAGACACTTCTCTTTAGCGGTAAGGATACCATGAGCGTCAAAATCATTTTACGAGATGAAGAATACGAAGTGCGCGCCGGGCAGAGCGTGCGTTCTGCACTGGAAAAACTGCAAATCCCACCGGAAGCGGTTCTGGCAACGCGGGAGGGTGAATTACTCACCGATGATGAAATCCTGCGCGAGGGGGACGTCATCAAACTGGTCGCGGTGATCTCCGGAGGGTGAGCATGAAATGTCGCAAATGCGGCCAAAAGGCTGTCATCAACATGCGCCAGCACAAACTGGCGTTGTGCAAAGAACACTATCTGGAATGGATTCCCCAGCAAACGCAGCGATTCATCGAAAAATACCGCATGTTCACGCCAGAGGACAGGATTTTGGTGGCCGTCTCTGGGGGGAAAGATTCGCTCGCCTTGTGGGACATCCTACATCGCCTGGGTTATCAGGCTGACGGCCTGTACATCGGCCTGGGGATCGACGGAGGCATCGGCTACTCGGCAGAATCGCTGCGCTGCTGCCAGAACTTCGCCCAACAGCATGGCTTGAAACTCCGAGTGGTGGACTTGAAAAGCGAGTTTGGTCACACCATCCCGGAACTGGCTCAGAAAAGTGCCCGTGGCCGCGGAAAACCGTGCTCGGTTTGTGGGTTGAGCAAGCGCAACATCATGAATCGCGTGGCGCGCGAGGAGGGCTATACCGTTCTCGTCACCGGTCACAACCTCGATGACGAGGCCGCCGTGCTGTTTGGCAACACGCTCAACTGGCTGGGCGGCTACCTGCGACGCCAAAGCCCGGTGTTGGAAGCCTCTCATCCCGGGCTGGTACGCAAAGCCAAGCCGTTGTGCCGGTTCTATGAGCGCGAAATGGCCGCCTACGCACTGCTGAGAGGCATCGAATACATCTATGACGAATGTCCTCACGCAGTTGGAGCGAAGACGATCTACTACAAAGAAGTGCTCAACCGCCTGGAAGCCGAACGTCCGGGAGCAAAATTGCGCTTTTATCTCTCTTTCCTGCAGGCCAAAGAGGAAGGCCTGTTCGCGCCCCCTGAAAAAGAGACGCAGGAGCTGACCTCCTGCGTCTCGTGCGGCCAACCGACGACTGCCGGTGAGCTGTGCTCGTTCTGCCGCATGGTGGAAAAGGATTACGCCGTCTCCAGATAGCGTTCGATCTCCCAGTCCATCACATGCGTCCGGTAGGCCTCCACCTCCGCCCACTTGGCGCGCACAAAAGCAGCGTACATCTCCTCTCCCAGTGCGGCGCGCAGCACGTCGTCTCCCTCCAACACACGTAATGCGTCCGCCAGGGAACCGGGGAGCTCCTCGATGTTCTGAGCCGCCCGCTCCTCGGCGGTCAGATGCCAGATGTTGACATTGTTCAGCGGCGGCGGACACGGAAGGTCATTGTCGATACCATCCAGTCCGGCTGCCAGCATGGCCGCAAAGGCCAGATAAGGATTGGCAGATGGATCGGGGAAGCGCAATTCAGCCCGTACCGCCTTATCCTTTCCGGGAGTATGCCGGGGGATGCGAATCAAGGCCGAACGGTTGATCTGCGCCCATCCAACATATACCGGCGCTTCGTAACCGGGCACCAGACGTTTATAGGAATTCACCGTAGGGGCAACGATGGCGGAAAGCGCTCGAGCGTGTTTCAACTGACCGGCGATGAAACCATACGCCAGCTTCGAAAGCTTGTACTCATCGGTATCATCAAAGAAAAGATTGTTACCCTTCACATCAAACAGCGACTGGTGACAATGCATCCCTGAGCCGTTCACGCCGAAGATCGGCTTGGGCATGAAAGAAGCCACCAGGCCGTGTTGAGCAGCGATCGCCTTCACCGTATATTTGAGCGTGAGTACGTTATCTGCAGTACGCAACGCATGGTCGAAGCGAAAATCAATCTCGTGCTGCCCACGAGCGACCTCATGGTGCCCGGCCTCGACGCTCAACCCCATCTGCTCCAGCGCCTCCATCACGCGAGTGCGCACCGCTACGGCCTCATCGCCTTCGGAAAAATCGAAGTAACCGCCCACATCATTCGGAACGGGGTGGATGCTGCCGGCACCATTGTTGCGTTTGAAGATGAAAAACTCCGGTTCCGGGCCAATGTTGAACACCCAGCCACGGGCCTCTACCTTCTCCAACATACGACGGAGCACCCCGCGGGGATCGCCGGCAAAGGGTTCCCCGTTGGGACGGTAGATATCGCAGAAAATCCGCGCCCGTTTGCGTTCTTCCGGCGACCACGGCAAAATAGCATAGGTATCCGGGTCGAGCACCAGGCGCATATCGCTTTCCTGCACGCGCGCGAATCCCTCTACCGAAGAGCCATCAAACCAAACGCCGGCGTCCAGGGCGTCGGCCAGTTGGCTGGGGGGAATATCCACGCTTTTGACCGCGCCGGTCACGTCACTGAACTGCAAAGAGATAAATTTCACCCCATCTGCCTTGACGCGTTCGAGCAAATCTTTCTTATCCATAGAAAACCTCCTGTAGTTAGGAATTAAAACCAAAACCGGATATGCACGGGCATATCCGGTTAAATCCTGGCGGATTCACGCGGCTGCCCTTCCAAACACCACTCCTCCCACGCAACGAGGGCGGAGACCACTGCGCCCCCCTTGTCCCGCCCATTACTGAGCGGTTTTCAGGGCACGCTTCTTCGGAAGGGAGAAAGAAGCCCGTGGTCAGGCTTCAGAGGCATCCGCTGATCTATCCGATTTTCCCCCGGAAACCCGGGGTTAGCACTCCTCTCGCGAGGAGGAACCTCCACCTCGTCACCCCGGACGCGCCGGGGCTCAGCCGCTATTCTCCGCTATTCAATTGTTGCCCCACATAATAACAAACAGCCCGGTATCTGTCAACATCATTTTCGACTAATCTCATCTGCGCTTTCCGGCTCATAACGCACAATGTACAAAGGACGACCTTTGGCCTCGTCGTACAGGCGGCCAATATATTCACCCAGCACTCCCAGCGAAATCAGCTGGACGCCGCCGAGGAAGAGCACCGCAATCAGGGTGGATGCCTGCCCGAAGAACGCCTGCGAGCCGCTCATGCGCAGCCAGACCACCACCGGAATGGCAAGAATGGCCACCCCGGCAGAAAAGAACCCAAAGTAGGTGGCTAACTGTAAGGGGAAATAGGAAAAACCGGTGATGGCGTTCAAGGCCAGACGCAGCATCTTGCGGAAGGGATATTTTGTCTTACCGGCAAATCGCGGGGCGCGGCGATATTTCACCCCGATCTGGCGAAAACCCACCCAGGCGGACATGCCGCGCAAAAAGCGATGGCGCTCGCGCATGGTATTGAGCACATCCACCACCTTGCGATCCAACAAACGGAAATCGCCGGTATCGAGCGGGATTTTCACATCCGTGATGCGGAAAATCAGGCGATAAAACAATGCCGCAGTGAACTTCTTGAACCAGGTCTCGCCTTCTCGTTCGGCCCGTACGGCGTACACGACCTCATATCCTTCTTTCCAGCGGGCGATCAGGTCGAGGATCACTTCTGGCGGGTCCTGCAAATCGGCATCAATGATCACCACCGCCTGCCCGCGGCTGTAATCCAGCCCAGCCGTGACGGCGATCTGATGCCCAAAATTGCGCGCAAAGATGACCGGCCGGACATGCCTGTCCCTCTCCGCCAGTTTCAGTATTCGTTCGGTTGAACCATCCGTTGAGCCATCATCCACCAGAATCAACTCCCACGGCTCGCCAGTGCTTTCCATCACCGCGCTCACCCGACGGTGCAATTCGGGAAGATTATCCAGTTCATTGTATATCGGGGCAATAATACTGTACTGTATTTTATCCATCATGATCATCTCTGGTACTGAGATAAGCGGAAACGAAAGAGAAAATTGCACCCACAATCCGCGCCGGGTTACTCGTCCTTTTTGTTGATTCTGCTGCGCGCCACTTCGGCAATTTCCTGAAACTCCCGCCGAACATCCAGCGGTGGAGGCGGCGAGTACGTCTTAAAAGTGATCAACGGACTGGCAAAAGGCGCCTCCCCCAATACCCGACGCTTGAGATAACGCAAAATAATCTGTGCCGAAGCGAACACCGGCACAACCAGCAACGCGCCCAGGATGCCCTCGAAGATCACGGCGGCCACCACGAGCACGAACACCAGCCCCTCATGCATCTGGACGCTGCGCCCCAGCACCCGCGGCCGCAACCAGATATTCTTGAAGTTGATGAACACCGTGTAGATGCCCAGCACCAGAACGGCAAACCAGAAATTCGTCAGGGGCAGGAAAAGCGAACCTTCCACCAGGGCGACGAAAACAGCAATCAGCGCGCCGATCAACGGGCCGAGGTCGGGTATTACACTCAACAGGCCGATCAACAACCCCAGCCCGACCGCGCCGGGAAGTCCGATCAGCAAATAAACCGCCATGAAGAAGATACCCACGATGACCATCAAGGCCATCGTGCCCCGCATGTAACCTGCCCACACGCGTTTGATCTCCAGGAACAAACGACGGGCATCCTTGCGATACGGTTCCGGCGCCTGACGGATCAGCCATTCGCGGATTTTGCCCCAATCCTGCAGCAAATAGTACGTGGTGACGATGATCACCAGCGTCCAGGCAAAGTTGCGGGAAGCGTTTTCGATGATATGAAGCGCATTCTCAGGCAGCGAGCCGATCAGATTGGCGATCGTTTCGCTCAAATTCGGAGAGACCTCGCGCGGGTAAATGGTGAACACGCCTATACGCAAAGGTTGTTGAAGAAAATCTTGAACTGTGTTGAACGTATCCAGCAGATATTGACTGAATTCGCGCAGGTTGCCAATTACAGGGGGAACGATGACAACCGGCGTCGCCAGCGATAGGCCCAGCGCCAGAAAGAAGATCACGTTGGCCGCCAGCTTGTGCGACCAGCGGAGGCGGTTTTCCAGAAACGTCACCAACGGCATCATCACAAACGCCAGCAGGCCGGCGATGATCAGGGCGCGGAACAAATCGCGCACCGCCCATCCCAACAGCGCCAGCGACAAAAACAGCCCCACACCAACGATATAGCGAAGGGGGAGCGGCCAGGTCTTTCGTCTCATATCACCTCGCGGAGCGCCGCGAGCGTGGGCGGAATCACCGGTGCTTCACCAACCGCCTCCATAGCGGCGCGCACATCTTTCAGGCCGCTGCCGGTGTTGATCACCACTACGGGGTCTTCGGGGGCGATCAGTCCCTGCTGCACGGCGGCTCTCAGGCCAGCATAGGAGGCAGCGCCAGCCGGCTCGGCGAAGATGCCCACTCTGCCCAGCTCGGCAATCGCGGCAATGATGGCCTCATCCGACACGGTGATGTACGCGCCCCCAGTCTGCGTGGCAGCGCGTAAGGCGCGCAGCCCATCGCGGGGCATGTCCACCGAGATGCTGTCGGCGCGGGTGGTGGCCTGCACCGGTTGGATCTCCTCCGTCCCGGCGTTGAAGGCATTGGCGATGGCCGCCGATTTCTCCGATTGCACGCCGAAGAT
>RFKO01000311.1 GCA_003694235.1 Anaerolineae bacterium | reverse complement strand
TTACTGGCTGAGATAGCCGTCGGCGTAGATCACCTTGTTGAGCAGGATTTGCGTGGTCTTCCAGATGGCGGCCTGCTCCGGGTCGGAGAGGTCGAAGTCTTCCATCTGTGGCTCTTCGCCGGCGGCGGTGCGCTCAGCGATCTTGTTGTACACCCGCGCCAGCGGCGTGGAAGTGTCCTTGTTCTCGATCCACTCGATCACCTGATTTTGCTTCTGGTCGAACGGGTTGGCGATCATCATCTGCAGCCCGACGCCCATCAGCATCGCCAGGTAGACGCGGTTGATCAGCGGCCGGTTGGCGGCGGGCACGGCGTTGGAGACGTTGGATAGGCCGACCGAAACGGTCAGCGGCGGGTCCCAGGCAAACTGCAGCATGCGCACGGCCTCGATCAACTCCGGGCAATATTCCTGGCAGCCGGAGACGGTGAGCACCAGCGGGTCGATGATCACATCCTCCATGGGGAAGTCGATCTCCAGGAAGCGGGGGATCAGTTGCTCCACGGCGATGCGCACACGCTCATCGGCGGCGACAGGAATGCCGGATGCCCCCATGGTCAGCGCGATCACTTTGGCGTTGTACTTCTTGGCCAGCAGGGGGACTTTTTCCAGGCGCTCCAGTTCGGCGCTGGTGGAGTTGAGGATCGGCTGTGCTTTGGTGATCTTGCGCAGGGCCGCTTCCATGCCGTTGATGTTGGTGGTGTCCAGCGAGAGCGGGACATCCACCACCGCCTCCAGCGTTTCCACGATCCAGGGGAAGACCTCTTCCCAGTCTTTTTTGCGCGGCCCCAGGTTGACGTCGATCGCTTTGGCGCCGGCCTCCACCTGCCGCACCGCCAGCTCCATGAAGAACTCGCGGTCGCGGTTTTTGAGCGCCTCCTTGACTTTTTCGGATACGATGTGAATATTTTCACCTATGATGTACATCGAATCGTCCTTTCTCCTCACCGGGTTTGCATACGACTTTACACTTTGTTCAATGTGGCTGCAACGCTGGGGAAACAGGTCAGGTCGGTGTGCGGCAGAAACATGGCGGCCATGAAGGCGTCGTAGAAGGTGTTGTCTGCCGAGAGTTCCAGATAGGTCATGCGGGCAGCGATCTGGCGGATGCGTTCCTCGGCGCGCCGGTCCAGCAGGGCGGCGTACGCGCCGCGCACCGCCGTGTTGCCCAAAAATTCAAAGCGCTCCCAGGGCAGGTCGGGTAACAGGCCGATCTGCACCGCTTTTTCCACGTTGATGTATTGTCCGAACGAGCCGCCGATCAGCACGCGTTGCACCTGCTGCAGATCGAAGCCCACCTGCCCCGCCAGCACCGAGAAGCCGGCGTAGATGGCGGCCTTGGCGCGTAGCAGGTTGTCGATATCCACGCGGGTGAGCACGATGTCGCGGCCATGCGCGGTTTCCTCGCCCCACACCACCACGTATTCAGGGCCGTGCTCCCCCTCGCGGATGCGCTCGCTGCCCAGAGAGAAGTTCAGATTGCCGGCTTTGTCCAGGATGCCGGTGATGAACATTTCTGCCAGCAGCGAGATCAATCCACTGCCGCACAGGCCGCGCGGGCGCACACCCCCGATCACGCGGCAGGTGGGTTCATAGGTTGTGGTGTTGATCCACACTTCTTCGATGGCGCCTCTGGTGGCGCGCATCCCGTCCACCACGCCGGCGCCTTCAAAGGCCGGCCCGGCCGAACAGGCGCAGGTGATCATCCACTCGCGGTTTCCCAGCACCATTTCGCCGTTCGTGCCTACGTCCATGAACAGGCAGACCTCCTCGGAGTCGGCCAGCCCGCTGGCCAGCGCGCCGGCGGTGATATCTGCGCCCACATAGCTGGCCACGCCCGGCAGACAGAGCACGCGCGCCTGGGGGTATATCTTCAACCCCACCTCGGAGGCGGTGAACGGAGGCGGCGAGTTGACGGCCGGCACGAATGGCGTCAGGCGGATGCTGGCGGGTGGGATTCCCAGGAACAGATGCATCATGGTGGTATTGCCCACCACGGTCGCTTTGACGATCTGCTCCGGCGTCAGGCGGACGCGCTTGCAGGCGGTTTCGATCAGCGCGTTGATGGTCTCCAGGGCGCGCTGACGCAGTTCTTCGCCGCCATCGTTCTTGCTGGCGTAGATGATGCGCGAGATCACATCTTCGCCGCGGGCGATCTGTCCGTTGTATTCGGCGGTCTGCGCGCGCACCTGACCGCTCACCAGGTCAACCAGCCAGACGGTGACGGTGGTGGTGCCGATGTCCACCGCCACGCCCCACATCGGTTCTTCTGGGCGGGGGTAGCCGGGCAGCAAGTCAAGCAATGCCTTCGGCTGCGAGCCGGTGTCCACCAGGGCGGTGACCTGCCAGTCGTTTTGCCGCAATCTGTCCCCGATTTTGCGGAGCACCGGCAGGGGAGCGACAATGTCTTCCAGCGCGGCCTGGCGGCGCAGGGCGGTTTGCAAACGCGCCCAGTCGTCGGTCTGGTTTTCCATGCTCGGCGGAGTGAGGGTCAGCGGGATGCGCTTCAGGCTCTGGTGTTCCGCCCAGGCGTAGTCGGGCGGTGGGGCAACGGCGGCTGCGGTGCGGTCGGTTGTCAGGCGGCGGCTGATCTTCTCTTGCGGTGGCACGCGTACCACAGCGTCGCCTTCCACCACCCCCTGGCAGGCGAGGGCAAATCCCTCCTCGATGTCCTGCGGGGTCAGTCGCAGCGTGCTGCGGCGGCGGATGGCGCCGGATTCGATTTGTACCACGCAGCGGCCGCAGCGCCCCTGCCCGCCGCAGGGCTGGTTGATCTCTACCCCGGCCTGTTGCAACGCGTCTGCCACCAGCGTGCCGGTGGGGACGCGCACGCTTTGGGCGTTTCCATCCCCCTCGGGGTAGAAGGTGAGTACATGCTCGCTCATCGTTTCCCAGAGTTGGCAGGGACGCTGTAAGCAGTGTTCCTGCCTCAGGCCGTTTGAAGAGCCTGTTTCATAAAGGCCGGCAGGTCAACCGCCTCGCGCGGCCCCACCCGGATCTCCCAATCCGGCAGTTCTTCTTCCAGTTCGCCGGAGAGCACGGCCACGTGGCCGGGGATGACCAGCGTGCGGTTGCGGACCTTTTCGGCTACCTTGAAGTCTTTCACCGCTTTGGCGATGCGCTCGGCGTCGAACTTGCCTGCGGCCCAGGCGGTCAGCACCGACATGCCCTCCGCGTCGGTGACCACCAGCCAGGCGGGCAGGCCGGCGCCTTCCACCTCGTTGGCCACGGCGAAATAGGTGATGCTGAAGTTGGTGGTGACCAGCACCGGGGCGTCGGGCGAGGGAGCGTTGATCTCGTACAGCTCGGGCTGGACCTGGATGGGCTTCTGCGGGTCGGTGTAGATGTTCTCGCGCAGCACCAGCAGCGGGTAGAGCAGTTCCGGGGCGAACGTATCGAGCACGATGAAGCCGGCGTATTTGGCGATATGCTGGGCGGCGTGCACGGCTTCGCCCGCACCGTCCTGGTGTTCTGCGGGGAAGGTGATCAGCGGGTAGCCCAGCGGGCGGAAGTTCTTCTTCAGCGCCAGCCGTCGGATCTGGGTGGCGCGCGCCAGCCAGGTGGCCATGTTGACGCGCCGGCCTTCGGCGTTCAGCCCGGGGTCGAGCACCAGGTCTTCCACCCCTTTGGCTTTGATCTTTTCGGTCAGGTCGGCCAGTTCATCCAGCGAGGCGCCGCGCACGGCCAGGGCGCATTTGTGCTGCGCTGCCAGGTCGGCCATGGCCTCCCAGTTGGACGAATCGGCGGCGTAGAGCAGCGGGGTTTCTCCCGCCAGCGCCCCTAACCCGCTTTCCAGGGCCTGCGGTTCGCCGATCAGGATGAGCGGCCGTTTGCTGGCGGCGCGCACGGTTTCGATTGCCGCGGCCAGGTCGCCGTCGGCCTGCAAGGCGAACCCGTCCACGGTGAAATCCATGCCCACATAGTTGACGGTGTAGTTTTCGATGGCTTCGACTTTGGCTGCCAGGTCGGGGTCGGCGGCCTTCAGACGAACGAAAAGCCCCGGCTTGTGGTAGAAGGTCTTTTCATGGCGGAAGAGCACCACTTCGTTGCCGGCCTTGACCTCATGGCCGTCGGCTTTCAGCGTCACCAGGCGGATGGGCGGCGCGGCCGAGGCGGCCAGTTTGGCTTTCGATTCCTCGCTGACGTACGGGCAGGCGGCCAGTTCCACCTGTTTGGCGGCCAGTTTCATGGCGAAGGCCAGACAGGTGGGCAAACCGCACTCTTTACAGTTGGTTTGGGGGAGCAGTTTGTAAATCTGAATGCCGGTGAGCGCCATGATTACCTCCTACGCGGGCGTCATCAGGTTGGCGATGGCCTGTTTCACGTTTTGCACGGATTCAGGGTGGCGCAGCACCACGATATCCGCGCCGGATTCGAGCAGAGCGACGGCTGTGAGCGTTTCCCAGTAGATGGCGCGAGCCTGCCAGTCACCCCAGGCGGCGGGCACCCCCTCCCCGACTTTGGCTTCTTTGGTCTTCCACGCCTCGTAGCCGGGGGTGACGATCATCGGCAGCTGGGTCATGGCGTCGCCCTGCAAGGCGGCCAGGCGCAGACGCTCCATCACCGAGTAGCCGTATTCGATGCCGTAACCCAGCGCGCCCGTGGTGGGATCCATCAGGATACGGTCGAGCGGCAAGCCCATGTCGCTGATCAGGATGTTGAGCTGCTTGGATAGGTTGACGTCCATCGGGGCGCGCGCCTGCACCAGGTGGTCGTTGGCCAGCGCGGCGGCCACGATGGTGCGGTAGTTCTTGTCCTCGCAGATCCCCAGCACCACGCGTTCGCCTTTGGTCGCCTCGGCCACCGGGACCAGCAACTCGTTATCCTTCTCGGCCTGCCCCGGCCCCCACACAATCAGCGGCAGGCCGCTGGCTTGCAGCACGCTTTGCACCGCGGCGACGGCGTCATCCACGGTGTCTTCGATGTCGAGGGCCAGCACCAGCAGGTCGGCGTCGGCGTCTTCGGCCTGGCGCGCCCATTCGGCGGGGGCGTTCATCGCCGCGCCCCACAGTTCGCCGAGCAGCGGCGACCAGTCTTGCGGGCGGCGTGATTTGATCTCGATGGCGATTGCCGGTGGATGAGGCGGCGGGGCTTCGAAGTGCATGAAGGGCAGGGTGGTTTCGCCTCCCACCGTGACGGTGCGGCTGCGTGTGCCTCCCTCGGCGGGTGTGGCGCCCAGCGTGACTTCTTTCACACTGCCGGGCCAGGAATCTTTGGGGATTTCTACGGCCATAGTTCCTCCGCGTTCGTTTTGCTTGCTGTTGCATACGCACTGCCGGGCGGTCGCTCCCTCCACAGATGGGTTGTCTGCGGAGTGGCCGCGGGCAGGCATCAGACGGTCAGGTGGATGATTTGCCTTTCTGGCCGGCGCGCCTGCGCGCCGCATCGCGCCGCTCGATGAATTGCTCCAGCGGCGCTTTGCGCGCCGCCGCGATGCCCAGGTCTTTGATGTCTTCGTCGCTTTCCGCGGCCAGGTGACGGACGAAATGCCGCAGGGAGATGCGGCTGGCGGGGTAGATGATGCCGCCTGCATTGTGGGTCATATAGGCCACCGCGATGCCCTGATCCAGCAGCATTTGCGCGGCGGCTTTCAGCGGAATGTCGGGCGGCAGTTCGGGCACCCCCTCGCGCATCACGTCTTCGGCTTTCAGCTGGCGGGCGTCCTCGCGCGTGTAGGCGCGCGCCAGCTCGGGGTAGCCCACCACGCCTAACCCCTCGCCCGATTCGCCCAAAACCACCATCTCTTCGACGTTTTGCTCCAGCAGGAAGCGGGCGATGTCCACAATCGGCGTGTCCAGTTTGCAGGTCGGCACGCCCACACTCATCAGGTCGCGGATCAGCTTGCGTTCTCCCATAGCGGTTGTTGTCCGAGAGGTTCAACTTCTCCCAGAAGTTGAACCTCTCTCTTTTCTTAGAATATCGGCGGCATGGTCAGGGCGGGGTGGTTGTGCTCCTCCAGCCAGGCCAACAGTTCCTCCACGGTGGTGACGTGGCGTTCGTCGGCGATGCGCTCCAGCAATTCGGGGTCGCCTTCGCGCTCGCACACGGCGCGCAGTTCGTCGGCCATGGTCTCTTTGAGCACCGAAGACATCCACACCACGCGCTTGAAGCCGCCATCGGCGGAGATGAACTTGGGGCTGATCAGGTAGTATTTGCCCACGCCCATCACGCCGGGGGTCTGCATCCCGCCGCCGGCCATACCGGCCAGCGTAGAGAAGGTCATCCCGGCGGGGGTCATCGAAGTGTCCTCGCGCGAGACCACCATCACGCCGTTGGCCTCCGGGATGAGCATCACGATGCACTCGAAGCAGCCGCAGGCGGTCATCGGGTTTTCCATGATGGAGTACATGGCGACTTCCTCCACCACGCCGTGCGAGCCGACTTTGGCGTACTCGTTGGTGCCCTCCCAGTAGCCTTTTTCTTTGTCGATCACCCGCCCCAGCTTGATCGGCTGGTTGGGGCCGGTGGGGTTGATGTTGTAGGATGCCTTGCAGTCCAGCCAGTTGTATGCGCCGCACAGCCCCAGCCGCTCCGGCGAGACGATGCACACATGGTTGGGAGCGAACGACTGGCACAGCGTGCAGGAGTAGAACTCCTCCACCTTGTCGTCGGTCAGGTCGGCCAGGCGTTTGTTGCGGTAGTCGTAGGCGGC
>RFKO01000310.1 GCA_003694235.1 Anaerolineae bacterium | reverse complement strand
GCCGCCGGGAGGCCCGCCGAGGCGCAGCCACGAATCGGCCTGGTAGGCGGGTTCTCTTCCTGCCGCCTGCGGCGGGGCGCGATGCCTCAGCGGAGGGGGATGCGTCGCCGCGAGGGTCATACCGGGCAGCAACAGCGCCGCGAGGGCGAGCAATGCCGTCAGGGGAAGAGTATGTTTGGGGGACATGTGTTTCTCCGAGCAGATGACTCAGGTGACAGTCACTTTGGAAGTGACTGTCACCTGCGGGCATTGCAGGACAACTGCTAGCAGTTGTCCTACTATACGTCTCAGGGTTTCAGCACGACCGGCGTGGTGGTGAAGAAGCCGACTTCGCTGGAGATGCCGTTGCTGGTAGTCAGGCTCCACTTTTGCTGATAGTTGTCGTCGTTGAACTTCAGCCGCAAGCGGGCCTCGCCCTGGGCGTCGGTGGTCGCCGTCAGCGTCTCGCTGCCCCGTTGCAGGGTGATGGTCACGCCGGAAACCGGGTTGCCCGAGGCGTCCTGCACGCGGAACAGGTACTCCCGCGTCACGGTGGAGTTAATCCAGGCCAGGGTGGGCACTTTGAGATCCAGCGAACCGAGCATGGTGAAGTTGCAGTCCATGATGATCTCGCCGGGGCCGTACCAGCGCACATTTTCGAAGGTGATGGTGCCGGTGAACTGCCGCGGGTCGAACTCGTTCACGCGCGAATTCTTCACCGTCACCTGGGAAGTATCGTAGGGCAGCGGCCAGACGCCGTCGCTGTCCTCGATAGTCACCTGCCGGTTGCCGTGGATGTAGAAGCCCCATTGGCCGCGCACGGTGCTGTTCTTCATCACTACTGGGCCGACGGTGGCGTTCATCGGCTGGCCGACCACCAGGTTCTGGAAGGTCAGCGCCGGGCCGTCGCCGGGGATTTGAAGGGTGAGTTTGCGCAGTTCGCAGTCGGTCAGTTCCACCTGGGCGCTCTCATACACTTCCAGTTCCCAGCCGCGCTCCGAGGCATCCGAGGCGTGGCCGGTGGGCAGGGTGTCGGGGACGATTTCGGTGTTGCGCAGGATGAGGTTGTAGCCGATGCCGCTGATGTCCATATCTTCGCTCAGGTTCAGGCTCTCGAAGCGTCCCGGTTTCAAGCTGTGCGCCTTGAAGGTCGCGCCCGCGGGGATGGGCAGGGTGATGGCGCCCAGGGTGGAGTCTTCCACCGCGATGGTGGCGCGGTCATAGGGCGTGACCATGCCACCGCCCGCGGTGAAGAAGCGGGTGTTCTTGACGGTCAGTTGGGATTGCCCCATGGCGTCGATGAAGTGGAGTTCCACTTTGGCGTTTTCAATGTCCACGGTGGTCTGGTTATCGGCGTACACCGCACCCAACATGCCGGGCACCTTGGCCCCGGGGGGCGCGGTCGCAGGGTCGAAGACCGGCCCGGCAGGCAGCAGGTAGCCACCTTTGACGATCAACTGGGCGTTGTCGTAGAGGAAGAGGTCGCTGATGTAAAGGGCGGTGTGGGGGCCGACGGTCAGGGTCACATTGTCCTTCAGGGTCAGGTTGCCGTACACCATGTAGCGCCCATCGCCTAAGGTGATGGACTGGTTCCCGTCCACGGTGAGGTCGCCCACGATCGCGCCGTTGGTGAAGGGCCCTACATCGGGGCCGGGTTGCCAGGAGTAGGGCGAGCGGGCTTTGGACGGGGGTTGGACGGGCTGATCCAGCCGCACTTCCACATCGTCAACGGTCACGCTCTGTTCCGCCTCGCTTACGGACTCGAAAGACAGGGTGCGTTGATCGGCCAGAGGCTGGGACAGATCTTCTCCCACCACGCCTTCGCCGTCAATGAAGATGTCCAGCGAGTCGTCGTTGATGTAGATTTCCACGGTGTGGGAAGTGCGAGGCAGGATGGGATAGTGGCCGTAGATGCACTGTTCTTCGCCGCCGCCGTTGGGCGGGGGATACTCGAAGTAGCACACCCCGCGGGCCGCGATTTCCAGCACATAGCGCGTGGGCCCCGCGGTGATGTCGGCGCTGAGGCCGCCGTCCTTGGAGAAGCGATACTTGACATAGGTGATCTTGCCCTGGACGGCGGTGAGCGTGGCTTTGCCTTCGCCCGTGCCGCGCAGGGCGTAGCCGCTGCCGTCTTCGCGGGCCACGCGCTGCCAGTTGGCGTCCAACTGCCAGCCGTCGCTGCCTTGCTCGAAGTCGTAGCGATAGGTGTTGGGGCCGGCGGGCGGGGTCTCGCTCTCCGCCGCGGGGGGCAGGGGCTCCTCGGTGGGCGGTGTTTCCACCTCGGTTGCAGGCGGCGGCCCTTCAACCGGTTCGCCGCCGACCTCGATCTGTATCATCCGCTCTTCCACACGGTTGCCCAAATCCACGCGCAGGAAGTAAGGGCGGCTCTCTTCGGGGCAGACATGTTTGCTGCCTTGCGCTTCCACCTGTTCGTCTTCCAGGAAGACGGCGAAGCCGCCGCTGACCTGCCATTGCAGGGTGACGCACTCGCCAGGGTTGATTTGCGTGCGGTCGGCGGTGAAGGTGACTTGCAGCGCCGGCGGTGTGGCGGTGGGTTGTTGGAATTGTGGGGGGGCGATAGCTGCTGTGGTCAGTGCCGCCAGCAGCAGCGCCAGGACGAGGAGGGGGAGGGAGAGATGTTTGGACATGGTGGGTAGTTAGGTAGTTGGGTAGTTTGGTAGTT
>RFKO01000309.1 GCA_003694235.1 Anaerolineae bacterium | reverse complement strand
GCGCCTTATGGCACCGTGGTGTTTGCCGCGGCGCGCCAGCCGTCGGAGTCGACCGAAGAAGATCCGTATAATCTTCCCTTTGAATATGTGCCGGGGGAGTATCAACTGGATGTTCATGCGGTTGGCCCTTGCCGGTGGGAGGTCTGGCTGGTGGTAAAGCCGTCCGAAAAGTAATGAGAGCGGGGGGGAAGAAAATCCTGATCACCGGCGGAGCCGGCTTCATCGGCTCGGCGCTGGCGCGCGCCTGTCTGGAGGCCGGCTTCAAAGTGGTTGTGGTGGATGACTTCTCTCGCGGTCGGGTGTGCAATTTGCCTCCTGGGGTGCGAATTTACAGGCTCGATGTGCGCGCCCAAGACCGGCTGGTGGATGTTTTCCGCCGGGAGCGCCCTGTGGTTGTCAGCCATCACGCCGCGCTGGTCAGCGTGCGCGAGTCGGTTGCAAAACCCGACCTGTACTGGCAGATCAACGTGGATGGGACGCGCAATGTGTTGCAGGCAGCGCAGTCCTGTGGCGCGCGGCACTTTGTTTTTGCCTCCAGCGGGGGGGCGATCTATGGTGAGGCGGAACGCCTGCCTTTGGACGAAGACGCGCCCTGTCGCCCGATTTCGCCCTATGGGGAGTCCAAGTTGGCTGCCGAGGAAGTCATTCGTTCCTCCGCTTTCGCGGGGATCAAAACCATCCTGCGCTACGGCAACGTCTATGGGCCGGGACAGGACCCGGCCAACAACAACGGTGTGATTGCAATCTTTGCCCGGGCTTTGCAAGAGGGCCGCCGGCCGGTGATTTTTGGCGATGGCTCCCAGAGCCGCGATTATGTGTATGTCTCGGATGTCGTGGCCGCGCACATGCTGGCCGTGCAACAGGGCGCGGCCGGGGTGTTCAACATTGCCAGCGGCCAGGCGCGCAGTTTGCGGGAGGTGTACAACCGCATTGCAGCTTTGCTGGGGGTGGATATCCCGCCTCGCTATCTTCCCGAAAACGCTTTTGAAGTCCGCCATAACGGTCTGGCAATTGAGCGCTCCCGTCAGGTGCTGGGTTGGACACCGCAGGTGGATTTCTCCAGTGGCTTAAAGGCTACTCTGCAGGTATTGCAGGAGGAGACCGTGTGAAGGTGCAGAGACGGCGGCGGGCGATCGCGCTTTTGAAAAGCGTATTGGGGTTTGGCTTGCTGGCTGCTTCATTGTGGGGCGTCGATTGGACCGCATTTTCGCAAAGTTTTACTCGTCTTTCGTTCGCCTGGATGGTGGCTTTGTTTTTGCTCGTCCTGCTCAGCCTGTTGCTTAAGACCTTGCGTTCCTACCTTTTGCTGCACAATTTTCAGGTATCCCTCTCGTTTTCTCGTGTGTTGGAAGCCTTCTTTCTGGGGCAGGCGGCCAGCACACTGCTTCCTTCACGGGGTGGAGAAGTGCTGCGGCTGGCTTATCTTACGGCAGAGGATGTCAGTCGCTTTCCCCAGGTCGCTGCTGCCGTGATGCTGGAAAAGTTCCTCGACCTGCTTGCCATGACGTTCCTTGCCCTCGTGGTGAGCGCCAATCTGCCATTGACGGAGGCCGTGCGTGTTCGTTTCTGGTTGTTGCCGCTCAGCGCCGCTGGCGTTGTGGTTCTGCTGGTGTTGATCGCCGGAGGGCCGGGTGTGTGGAGACGTCTGCGGGCGCACTGGGCTGGACGTGGCCCGGCATGGCTCGACCGCTGGCTGCGCTTTGGTGACAGGATGGTGGAGAGCAGCCTGTGGTTGCGAAGCCCGCGGCGATTGTTGCCCGCCGTGGGGTGGACGGTTGTGATCTGGGGGGCCATGTGGGGGACGAACGCGGCACTGTTTCGCGCCCTGGAATTGCGTTTGCCGCTTACCGCCGGGGGGCTGGTGCTTGTTCTGGTTTATATCGGTGTGCTGCCCGCATTGATGCCGGCGAATATCGGGCCGTTCTACTTCTTTGCTCAACTGGGGGTGAGCGCTTTCGGCGTCTTACCGGCGGACGCGGCCGCTTTTGCTGTTATACTGCATGCTGTGGTCACGCTCACACCCTTGCTTGCAGCCGCCGTTATCTTCATTTTCTCGGCGCAGGCGCGCGCTGTGCTGTTCAGATCGGCCCCGGATACGGGTGGATGAATCGATGGACAATCGTGCGAAGCCTTATATCAGCGTGATCATTCCGGCGCGGGACGCCGCCCAAACCATTGCAGCCTGTTTGCACGCGGTGCTGAATCAAAACCATGTGGAGGGTTCCTACGAGGTTATTCTGGTCGATGACGGCTCGCGCGACCAGACAGCGGCGATTGGCGAGCGGATGGGGGTGAAGGTTGTGCTTCAGGAGAACGCCGGGCCTGCCGCGGCGCGTAACGCGGGGGCGGCTGTGGCGCGCGGCGAAATTCTGGCGTTCACCGATGCCGACTGCCGGCCGGCGCCGAACTGGCTGGCAGAACTTGTTCGCCCCTTTGATGACCATGTTGTGGTTGGCGTCAAAGGGGCATATCGCACCGATCAGAGGGGGCTGGTTCCTCGTTTCGTACAGGGGGAGTACAGTTTCAAGTATCGCCGTCTGGCTTCTCTGCCGCAGATCGATTTCATCGATACCTATTCAGCGGCCTATCGCAGGGCCGTGTTCCTGGCCAACGGCGGCTTCGACGCTGCTTTCCCCGTTCCCTCGGTGGAAGACCAGGAATTGTCCTTTCGCCTGGCGCGAAAGGGGTACAAAATGGTTTTCGCACCCGAGGCCGTGGTGTATCACACCCATGACGAGAACTTGCTGGAGTATGTGCGCCGCAAGTTTGGCATCGGTTATTGGAAGGCGTTCATGCTGCGTTGGCTGCCGGAGAAGACGTTTGGCGATTCGCACACACCGCCGACCCTGCGCTGGCAGATTCTGTTCCTGGCCCTGGCACTGCTGAGCGCGCTGTTTGCTTTTTTCTGGCCCCGGCTGATCTGGCTGCTTTGGGTAGCGCTGACGGGTTTTGCGCTCAGCGCTGCGCCATTTCTTAGATTTCTGGCAGATTACGACCCACCTGTGCTGCTCATCGCACCGCTGATGCTGCTGCTACGCGCCGGGGCGTTGGGGTTTGGACTGGTTGGTGGATTGCTCTTTCCCCCGCGCCGCCAGCCGCGCGTCTACACCGGTCTTGCCCCCACCGAACGTTTTTTCAAGCGAGCGCTCGATCTGGTTGGAGCCCTGGTGGGCCTGCTGTTGTCTGCGCCGTTGATCGCCCTGGCTGCGCTGGCCATCAAGCTGGATGACGGCGGCCCGGTGTTCTTTACCCAGATGCGTGCTGGCGAGAACGGCAAACCGTTCAAGATGTACAAACTGCGCACCATGACAGTGGATGCCCCTGAACGGGTGCGCGAAGTTCTGGCTGATAATCCGCTCAATGGGCCGGTGTATAAGATCCCCAACGACCCCCGCGTCACGCGGGTGGGGAGGGTGTTGCGTCGCTGGAGTCTTGATGAGCTGCCCCAGTTCTGGAATGTGTTGCGCGGGGAGATGAGTCTGGTTGGGCCGCGCCCCGAAGAGACCTGGGTAGTGGCGCAGTATAGCGATGCCCAGCGCCTGCGTCTGGCCGTCAAGCCGGGCCTTACCGGCCCGATGCAGGTTGCCGGTCGAGGGGAGCTGGACATGGACGAAAGGTTGGCGCTGGAAGTAGAGTACATCAACAATTATTCCCTGTGGCTCGATTTGCTCATCCTTGCGCGCACACTGCCGAGCGTGTTCTCCGGCAAAGGAGCGTTTTAGTGCGCTATTGGGGTTTGGCGCTTGTTCTGCTGGGAGCGCTGGTTTTTGGGGGGCTCGCTGATCT
>RFKO01000308.1 GCA_003694235.1 Anaerolineae bacterium | reverse complement strand
TACGTCCCCTGGCGGGCGGTGTGCGAGTACGGCCCCGGCACCGAAGGCATGCCCCCCAAAGACCCCGACCCCGACCACCCCTGCCGCCCTGATTCCTGATTCCTGATCCCCGATCCCTGCTCCCTACCTCCAAAACTCGAACGCCATTTGCTTCGTCTGCGGGCGGCGTTGGGCGCGGGCGCGCAGCAGAATCGCCCGGCCGGCGTCGCTGCGGGTGAACACCAGCTCGCCGCCGCCGACGTATTGGCGCCAGTAGCGGGCGAAGGTCAGCGCCAGCTCTTTGCGGCGGGCGAGCGCATCGGGCACGGGGTAATAGGCTGGAGGATAGTCGCCGCCGCGGTGCACCAGCCAGCGCATCATCCACCAGAAGGGGCGCAGCAAAAAAGATGGCAGCCGCCGGTCGGTGCGCAGAATCAAATAACGCTGGTCGTAAATCGGGGCGAACACCTGCTCCACCGCGCGGGCAAAGCGGTCGGAATCCTCGGGCGAGGCGTAGTCCACCAGTACCTGATAGGCGTAATCCGCCGTCTCGTAGACGCGGATGAAGTCATCCTGCAAATGGCGGCTGACCTGCCCGCTCTCGCGCAGAGCGGCCAGCACCGCCAGCGCCACGTCGCGCAGGATGGCATCGGGCGGCTGACGGGCGAAGAGGGTGCGGAAGGCGCGGCGCAGCCCCCGCAGGTTGAACAACAGCGCCCCGGCCAGCGGGATGGCGACCAGAATCCACAGCGCGCTTTCCCAATCGAGCGCCAGCGTGTGCAGGCCGTTGGCAAATTCCAGGTAGATGACGAAAACATAGGCGCTCAACAGCCCCGCGAGCAGATGCCGGACCACTCCTTTGACCGTGTCGTTCAGGGTGTACACGGTGCGGATTTTCAAATCGGCCACCTGCAGTTGGGTGGCGCGGTAACTGAAATTGCTGTACTCCTCGCCCACACGCCACATCCGGTACACCCATTCCCGTTCCTTTGCGGCGCGCAGCATGTATCGGTTGACCCGCCCCAGCCCGGAGAACTTTCGCAGGCCCAGCGGGCTGCTCAACCAGTCGAACAGCAGCGGGAAGACGTGCGGCCATCCCTTGACCACCCGCCCCTGTAACGGGTTGGTGAGCGCCCCGGCGGAAGTGCGCGGGAACAGCATCAGCCCCCAATAGCGGCTGTGACGGCGCAAGAAGCGCTGGAAATCCCGGTCGCCGCGCTCGAACTCATCCGTCACGCAGACCACATCCCAATTGTGCGCCACCTTGTGCGGCCAGTCCGGGTCTTTGCGCAACGAACGGCCGCGCAACTGCTGCACCGCGGTGGAGGTGGTCACGCTGGTCAGGTCAATCAGCGTGTTGAGTTTGACCGCGTCCCAGCCCTCGCCCAGGATGCCGCGCGTGCCCACCAGACAACGGATTACCCCCTCCTCGAACAGGTCGGTGAGCAGGGGGACGTACACCCGCGGCGTCCAGCCCTTCCCCTGGCCGACGATCTCGGCGGCGGCTTCATCCAGTGGGCGCGCCTGACAGCGCAAGGATGCGCCCGCGGCTTCCAGGCGGGCGTTCAGCGCCGTCACCAGCGCTTCGGCGTTGGGCAGGGCGCAGCGCACCGTGCGACCCGTCACCAGCACCGGATTGAGCGGCACCAAATGGGGCTGGCGCGCCAGGTGAGCGAACAGACGCCAAGCACTGCCGGCATCGCGGGCGAGCACACCCTTCAACCGTTGTGCGCCGCTGTTCAGGCGCTCGAAATCCGTTACCACCACCGCCCGCAGCCGCTCCCCCAACGCCCGCTGCTCCCGCTCCAGAATGGCGGCCACGGCGTGGTCTTTGCTCTCCGAGAAGGCAAGCACCATATCGCCCGCCGAGCGGCTCTGGCGCAGGCCGCGCTCGGTGAGCGTGAAGCCGTAGCCGTACAGCACCTGGCGCAGGCGCTTGAGCAGATCGTGGTCGGCGGGGTCCTCGCTGAGGGCGAGCACGTCCAGGCCGTAGCGTTCCACCAACTGCATCCAGTCTTGCACTTGCAGCGGGGCGGTGGTCTCCAGCGGGAGCGGCAAATCCGCGGGCGGCTGCCAGCCTTCGGCGCGCAGGTAGCGGAAACCGGCCACGGCCAGCAGCGGGTAGCGTCGCCAGAGTTCCTCCCAGGGCAGTGGCTTGCCGTCCGCCGTTTGGGGGTGCAGCAGAAAATCTTCCAGCCAGGAACGGAAAGCAGGGCGCGCGGTGAGGTCGCGCATCGCGGCGGCGAAATTCTCGGCGATGTGGCGCAGGTACTCGCGCTCCTGCTGTGTGGGGCGCACGAACACCGCCAGGTCGCGGTAAGGGGCCAGATCGCCTTCCTTGACCACCGCCGGCGCGGGGACCTCGAAATCCACTTCGCCCAGCAGCGCGTCGTAGTTCTCGAATTCGTCATCCCCCTCCGGGCTGGGCAGCGTGGCGGTCAGGCCGATGACGCGCGGGTTCTCGACGCGGCGGATCAGGTAGCGCAGCACAATCGCCCAGTAATCCAGCAGATGGTGGCACTCGTCCAGCACCACCGTGCGCACGCCATAGGCCACCAGGTCGTCTATCAGGCGGCGGGCGTTGGGGTGCAGCAGGCCGGCGATGTCCACGTGGGGGTCGCGCAGCAATTTGCGCTTGGCTCTGGCCGCGCGGCGGCTGCGCTCGCGGCGGTAGCGCGCCGGGTTCTTGCGGCGGATGTCCTCCAAACGCTGCCGGGCGGCCTGCTCGTCGGCGGCCTGGCCCTCCAGCAGCAGGTCTTCCACCCACATCTTCTCGGCGATGGCGTGCAGGCGCTTTTGGGATGCCTCGGGAGCGGAGATCAATTGATAGGTGAAAATGTTGATCGGGCGCAGGCTGCGCGGGTCGGTGCTCGTCAGGCGGGCGACGGCGGCAGGGTCGGTGGTGAACATGCCCACTTTTTCCTGCCATTGCAGCTGGATGGTGGTGGTGGGCGCGAACACCACCGCCGGTTGGTCGAAGCGGCGGATGAGTTCCAGCCCGATGATGGTCTTGCCCGAACCCGGCGGCGCGACCAGATGGTATTTGTTATCGGCGTTCTCGGGGACGATGGTATCGAGAATCATCCGCTGGTATTTGCGGAAGGGGTATTGGAAAGCAAGCTCGTCGAACAGCATGATGGCCTCTCTGGACAGCGGAAGCAGTTCGATTCTACTGCAAAAACGGATTGGCAGCGAAGTGTGCAGACGTGAGAAGTTCAACTTCTCCCAGAAGTTGAACTTCTGCCCGCAGGCTGAGGCGCGGGGGCGGGGGCCCCGCACCATGATTCTGACATACCGGCTGAATAATGCTATAATCGCTCCGAGCCCGCGCGGCTCATCACCTTCAAAACACACGGAGCGACAGCGTTCATGCTCAAGAAAATCGTCCGCACATTGGGCGGAGACCCGCAGAAAAAGCAACTTCAGGCTTACCAGCAACTGGTAGATGAGATCAACGCGCTCGAGGCGCGCTATGAGGCCTTCAGCGATGAAGAACTGGCCGCGCAAACGCGCCACTTCCGCGCCCGCCTGGCCGCGGGAGAGACCCTGGATGATATCCTGGTGGAAGCCTACGCCGTCGTCCGCGAGGTCAGCAAGCGCACGCTGGGCCTGCGACACTACGACGTACAGATGATCGGAGGCATCGCCATGCACCGCGGCACGGTGGCCGAGATGCGCACCGGCGAGGGCAAAACGCTCACCGCCACACTGCCGCTGTACCTCAACGCACTGACACTCAATCCGGAATGGGTGGAGAAAGCGCGCCGCACCTGGGGAGATGCGCCTGAAAAATGGATGTTCTCCCCCATCGAGGGCGTGCCCGTCGGGCGCGGCGTCCACCTGGTGACGGTGAACGATTACCTGGCCCGGCGCGACGCCCGCTGGATGGCCCCGATCTTCGATTTCCTCGGCCTGAGCGTGGGCGTGCTGCAAATGGCCTCCCGCACCGAGCACGGCCAGAAGGCTTACCTGGTAGACCTGAGCAAATCCTCGCCCCACGAAGACCAGCACCAGCTGGTGATGGTGCCCCGTCGCCTGGCCTACGCTGCCGACATCACCTACGGCACCAACAGCGAGTTCGGCTTCGACTACCTGCGCGACAACATGAAGATGAGCCTGGAGGAGCGGGTTCAGCGCGGCCATTATTACGCCATCATCGATGAGGTGGACAACGTACTGATCGACGAGGCGCGCACACCGCTGATCATCTCCGGCCCCTCGCACGAAGACAGCGAAAACTACATTCGCATGGCGCAGGTGGTGCGCCAGCTGCGGCCGGAGGATTACGAGATCAACGAGCGCGACCGCACGGTGGTGCTGACTGAGATCGGTGAAACGCACGTCGAGCAGATTCTCGGCCAGCCGCTGCGCGATCCCGACCGTCCCGAAGACATCACCCCCGAACAGGCCCGCCTGCTGGGCTATCTGGAACAGGCGCTCCGCGCCGAGCACCTGTATAAGCGCAACAAAGACTACGTAGTGCAGGGACGCAAAGTGATCATCGTGGACCACTTCACCGGCCGCCTGATGCCCGGCCGCCGCTGGTCGGATGGGTTGCACCAGGCCGTGGAAGCCAAAGAGGGCGTGCCGGTGCAGAGCGAAAGCGTGACCTACGCCACCATCACTATTCAGAACTACTTCCGCATGTACGAAAAACTGGCCGGCATGACCGGCACAGCCGTCACCGAGGCGGAGGAGTTCAGCACCATCTACAACCTGGAAACGCTGGCCATCCCCACCAACCTGGATTACGAAGCCAGCCGCCCGGATTCACCCTTCGTCACCCTGCAAGCCCGCGACGAATACGGCTACAAATACACCTACTACGCTTACAAGGACGACCCGGAACAAAAACCGGTCTTCTGGAAACGCAAAGATTACCCCGACGTGATCTACCGCACCCTGGAGGCCAAGCTGCGCGCCGTGGTGCAGGAGATCATCACCTACCACGTGATCGGGCGGCCTATCCTGGTGGGCACAACCTCGGTGGAACTCTCCGAACTGGTCTCCTCGCGCCTGGACGGGGTGATGGTGCGCAAACTGGCGCAAACGCTGTTGCTGCGCGATGCCTGGTTCGAGAAGAACAACGCCGCGGAAGACGGGCGGCAAATCCCCGCACTGCAGCCGCTCTACACGCCCCTGGAGAAACTCAAAACCGGCGATATGCGCCAGTTGATGAAAAGCGAGGGCCTCAGCCTGCCGCTTTCTCCCACCGACGAACAAAACCTGCCGCGCCTGCTGCGACTTCTCAACCTCAAGCCGGAGCACGCGGAACGGCTGGCAAACGTGTTGCAAAGCGGCATCCCCCATCAGGTGCTCAACGCCCGCAAACACACCGAAGAGAGCCAGATCATCGCGGGCGCGGGCGCGTTCGGCGCGGTGACCATCGCCACCAACATGGCCGGCCGCGGCGTGGACATCAAGCTGGGCGGCGAACTGGCGGAAGAAGTGATCACCGCCGTCAACCGCGTGCTCAAACGCAACGGCGTGGATGACCCCTACGACATGTCCATGGAAGAGCGCCGGGCCGCCTTGCAGCAGCTTGATACCGCGGCCTATGGCATCTACTCCGGAGAAGTGGCGTTCTTTTTGCGCTACATGGAGCAAAAAGACCGCGTGCGCGAGCTCGGCGGCCTGCACGTCATCGGTTCGGAGCGACACGAAGCGCGGCGCATCGACAACCAGTTGCGCGGCCGCGCCGCCCGCCAGGGCGACCCCGGCTCCTCGCGCTTCTACCTCTCGCTGGAAGACGAACTGATGATCCGCTTCGGCGGCCAACAACTGGATAGCCTGATGAAACGGCTGAACGTTGATGAAGCCATGCCGATCTCCAACCCGCTGGTCAGCCGCATCGTCGAGCAATCGCAAACCCGCGTGGAAGGCGCCAACTTCGACGTGCGCAAACACCTGCTGGAATACGACGACGTACTCAACACACAGCGCGCCAAAATCTACGCCCAGCGCGACCGCATCCTCACCAAGGACGATCTAAGCGAGGATGTGGGCGAAATGCTGGAGGAAGAAGTGCTCCGCCGCGTCCCCGAAGCGCTGGACGACGAGGGCGGCCCGTGGAAATTGCTCTCCTGGCTGGAGCAGATCCAGCCCTCCATGTCGCTGGGAGAACGCATCTTCCCCTCCTACACGGCCAGATTGCTGCTCGAAAACCTGTTTGGCGAACAAGCGCTGGCAGCCCTGCAACAGGAAACAGAATGGACTGTCCCCCACCAACAAGCGCAGCACACCCTGTTACAGCTGGCCCGACAAGCCATCCAGGCTGAAGAGCAGCACATGCTCAGCACGGTGGATCGCCTGCTGCTGGACACCGCCGATCGCTTCGAAACCCAGCTGGATGAACGGCTGGAAGCGCTCGACACCTTCCTGGAAGGGCTGTCGCTGGACGAACAGCCGCGCTCCCCCGCCCAAATCACACAGGAATTGAGCGAGGTATTGCACATCTCGCTCTCCCTCCCCTCCGAGATCACCAAAGCCCTGCGCGACGACCCCTACAGCGTGGAGGACAGTCTGCGCAACATCATCCGCCAGGCAACGCAAGCCATCTACCTCAAGAGACTGGTGGGTGCGGTGGAACGCGTGCTCAAAGCCTCGCTGGACATCCCCGATCAGGTGCTCGCCACCGCCGACTGGGACGAGGTCGCCGACCAGGTGCTGGCTGCCGTGCAGGAACACTACAGCACCCAGATGCAAACCTTGATCGGCACGGAGGAGTCCCCCGGGCAGATTGCCAGAGACCTGGAGAGCAATCTTTCCCGCAACACCGGCGACCTGACCCTCAACGAGGTGCTCGGCCTGATTCTGGCGCTGCCGTATGGACGTCGGCAGGCGTTCGATAAAAAGTCTCACCGCCGAATCTGGGAGCAAACCACCCGTCTGACATACATCTACCTGGCGGCGCACTACCTGGAGCGGGAAGAGCCGGAGGAGATCACCGCCGAGGTGCTCGATCACCTCCAGCGCGCCATGCAGGCGCTGAAACACCATTGGGGCGAGAGCACGCTTCAGAGCCTGGGCGAAAAGCCGCTCACCACCCTGCACGAAAAAGCCCGGCAGGGGTTGCGCGCCGCCCTGGGAGAAGAGGTGTTCGCCACCATCGAGCAATTGCCTGCTTCCCAAATCCCCGAGGATGTGCGCCCGGCAGTGGCGGACGAGCTAGGACGGCAAATACAAACCGATGCCTATCGCCAATTGCTACTGCGCGTGATCTCTGATCTGTGGATCGAATACCTCACCCAGATGGAAGCATTGCGCGTCTCCATCGGTCTGGAGGCCTACGCCCAGCGCGATCCCCTGGTACAATATAAAGCACGCGCCTTCGAGATGTTCCAAAACCTGTTGCGCGACATGCGCCTGAGCACGGTCAGCCGGATGTTCCGCCTGCAAAGCAACACCTCGCTGACCGCGCAAACTGCTCGCCAGCAAAAGGCCGTTGTCCCCGCGCCGCAGCAATCTGCCGGCGAGACACAGGAAAGCGGGGATGGAAAAACCAAACGCTCCCGCCGCCGACGTCGCCGTCGCAAATAAACCATGAACCCATCTCCAACTGCCGCCTCGTTCTACCGCACCTTCCCCAAGGTTGAG
>RFKO01000307.1 GCA_003694235.1 Anaerolineae bacterium | reverse complement strand
TAGCTGCGCAGAGCAATCGTTTCGGCCTGCCAAGCCGGCACATCCGCCATCACGCCAATGTCATGCAGCTGCACCCCCAATACATCCAGCGACGCTCCTCTCCATGCCTGATAAAACGCCCGCACGCCGGCCACGTCCCCCGGCGCTTCCAACACAAGTGATGGAATAATGACGAGGGAATTATATCCCACATCATCCAGAGACGCCATCGTCTCTGCCACCAGGGAGGCGTACGCGGCGGCGATGTCCGGCGAGGCAGGGCGCTGCGGAAGCAACTCGATGGCCTGCAACCTGATTGCATAACGGCTGGCCAGGCGCAGCACGATCTCCGTCACGGCTTCGACGCGTGGCAAATCGCCCTGCATGGCCCAGGCAGGCGGGTTGTAGAGCGAGATCATCACCGAGGGGCGGGTTTGCAAAGCAGCAGCGATCAGTGCGTCGAGCGTCTCCCACTCCGGCTCGGCATCCGCGCGGGGGGCAATTTCCGCCCAGTTCAGCGGGATCCGAAGCCAGGAAAATCCAAGCGCATCGGCCAGAGCCACAGTCTGGGTGGGCATACCGCCCCGCGGGTCGACACACACCGCCACACCCAACAGCGGATTTCCCGGCATCCCTGCCTGCGCCTGCGCCGGCGAGATAACCACCCCCAACAACAGCGCCACCACCAGACTACCTGTCAGAATGCGCGGCAACATGATCTCAGACCGGCAGGAACAACCCCAACAGATAGCCGCACAGCACCCCCAACAGGGCGGTGCCAAAGGCGGGCATCAGCCACTCGCGCAGCACCTCAGCATGGGAGAGCAGGTACATTCTGGCAAACAGCCAGCGCAACCAGCGATAGCGGCGCAGCAAGGGTATCAAAAACAGCCAGAACTGTAGTTCGAGTTGCTGTGCAAAACTCATGGTTCACACCTCCAAATTCAGGTCATTGCCGCACCAGACGGCTCTGGCGGCGCAAAAACGCCGGTATATCCAGGTCGGTTGCAGAGACCGAGGCCACAGGGAGAGGCTCATCCGCCGCAGAAGGGCTTGCCTCTCGCAGACGCTCCGCCCCTGGCAGCACATCTTCCAGCGTCGGCGCGCCCACACCGGTGACCACCAGATTGACCTGAGCGCGCTCGCCCATGTGCTCGCGCACCGTGGTGCCGATGATGATCTCGGTCTCCGGGTTGGATTGCTCCTGCAGATAGATCAATGCTTCGCTAAACTCCTGCAAGGATAATTCCCTGCTGGCAGTGAAACTGGCGATCACGCCGGCGGCGTGCTGAAGCGAGACACTTTCCAGCAAGGGATGCTCCAACGCCTGCTGCACCGCCTTGATCGCTTTACCCTCCCCCTCGCCATACCCGATCGCCATCAGCGCCCCACCGCCCAGCCGCATCAAGCGACGGATGTGCGCGAAGTCCACATTGATGTATCCCGGCTCGGTGATCAATTCCGAGATGCTCTGTACCGCCTGCCGCAACACATCGTCCGCCAGCCGAAAGGCAGTGCTCAACGGCAGGTCGCGGGGGACGATCTGCAACAAACGATCGTTGGGGATGGTGATCAGCGTATCGGTGTGCTGCCGCAGCGTCTTCAGGCCCTCGATGGCATTCTGCTGCCGCTGGCTCATTTCAAACGAAAACGGCATGGTGACCACTGCAATGGTCACAGCCTTCTGCTGGCGGGCGATCTCGGCGGCAATGGGGATCGAACCGGTGCCGGTGCCGCCTCCCATACCGGCCGTCAGGAAAACCATATCGGCGCCTTGCAGCGCATCGGCCAAGGCATGGCGACTTTCCAGCGCCGCCTGACGACCGATCTCCGGCCGTCCGCCCGCCCCCAGGCCGCGGGTCAGCTTGGGGCCGAGTTGAATTCTGGTCGGCGCCTGGCTGAGTTCCAACACCTGACGGTCGGTGTTGGCCACAATGAACTCCACGCCGCGCATGCCCAGTTCCATCATGCGATCCACGGCATTGCTGCCGCCGCCGCCCAGCCCCAGCACTTTGATTACCGGTTGATGCACACCGTGATTATTTGTCATCATACGCTCCTCTCTCCGGCGGTATCGATTCTCCTTCCCCCGATGCAAGAGTTATGCCATCCGGCAGAATCCGCTCTACCACACAACCTGCTGCCCGCAAACGGCGCAGTTCGCTCTCCGGGAAATCCTGTTCGCTCCCCACCACCGTCACCCGCTGCGCCAGCCGCGCCTCCTCCAGCGAGAAGCCGACCGCGGGTTTTTCCAGTCGCAGCAGGGGACGGACGGCACGCCAGTGCGCCTCGGCAATCCCCCACTCATAACTTGGAAGCAGCACATAATGACGAATTGCAGCCGCCTCGGGCGAGGATTTCGCCGTCGCGCTGGCGCGCTGCGCCAGCCGTTGCGCCCAGGCCTCCGCCAAAGGGAGCGGATCTCCGTCTGGAGAATACCAGCGCACCCCCGCAGGACGGTCTTCCTCGCCGGTCAGCCAGGCGAACGCCCCGCCGACCACCGTATCAGGCAGCGGAGCATGACCGGAAACCGCCTCGCGCCGCAGCAGGCGGCTCATCGTCAACACGCGCTCGACCTGCCGCTCGCCCGGAAGCGCCCCCATCTCGAAGAGCAAAATCGGGCGCGGTTGTGCCAGCACGGAACGCACGACCGCATCGTACCAGTCCGCCACGCGGAAGCCGCGTTGATCCTGTTCATCCGGAGGGGTGAAATAGGGGCGCACACCCGGCCAGCGTTCCGGGCCGCCGCTGCCCCAATCCACCGGCCGGTCGGCGGCCCAGGCCTGCGCCCCGATGACCAGCACATGAAGCACGCCATCGGCGTCCCGTCGCTTCATACGCTCCAGCGCGGCGCGCAGAAAAGCGGTATCCCAGTAATCTCCACCGGTCTGCAACGGGGGGAACACCGGGGTCAGGCCGGCGCGCAAGGCCTCTCCGGCCAGCGGCAGGAACAGGTCCAGAAAGCGCTCCACCAGGTTCTGCTGCGCCCAACGACCGCCCTGCCAGAAAGCGCGCTGGTTGGGATGGTTGAAGAGCACAACATGGCGCACCCCCCAGCGGGCGTACGTTTCCAGCAAAAGGCGCACATCCTGTAGCGGCGGCAGCTCCGCCGGGCGCCAGTCCAGGTGCAACACCGGCCAGATTTCAGCCGCCAGCAACTCCCGCAGAAAATGCTCTGGAACAGCGCGGCGGGGCGGCGCCTGCAGCACCAGCCACTGCGCTCCCAACCTCTGCAGACGCGGCAACCAGCGCGCCAGATCGTCCTGGCGGTAATGCCGGTCATCCGGGCGATAATGAAACCCCAACAAGGGAGAGGAGGAGGTAAATCCCGTAGTTTCCACAATCACCTTCCTTCCGACTTTCCTCTGAAGGTGCAAGGTCTATGCCAGGGGGACATGCTATAATCAGGCACATGATACTGGTCACCGGTGGAACCGGCTTCGTCGGCCGGGCGCTGATTCGTCATCTGGTGGAATCCGGCTACCGGGTCCGCACGCTGGTACGCCCCTCGCAGACCTCGCCGCGGCTACCCAAAGGCATCGGCGTCGAGGTGGCGGTGACCTCCCTGAACGATGCGCGCGGCCTGCGCGCCGCCATGGTCGGCGTGGAGACCATCTACCATCTGGCAGGGGTGGAGCGCCGCGGGGCCGGCGCAGACCTGCTCACCGTGGACGTGCGCGGCACGCAAAATCTGCTACAGGCCGCCCGCGACGCCGGCGTGCAGCGCGTTTTCTACCTCAGCCACCTCGGCGCGGCCCGCAGTTCGGCCTATCCTGTCTTCAAAGCCAAGGCCATCGCCGAACAGACCATCCGCCGCAGCGGGTTGAGTTACACCATCTTTCGCGCCGCCATCCTCTTCGGCCCCGGCGACGGCTTCACCACCGGCCTGGCGCAACTGTTGGCCGCCCAGCCGTTCATCACATTGATCCCCGGCCATGGCGACATGCTGCTCCAACCGCTGTGGATAGAAGACCTGGTGACCTGTATGGCCTGGGCCATGGAGGAACCAGCGACCCGCGAGCAAATATACGAGGTCGGCGGGCCGGAATTCCTCTCCCTGAACGACATCATCCTCATCCTGAAGCAAAAACTCGGCCTGCGCCGTCGCCCGGTCTCCATCGCCCCCCCTTTGCTGCGCGCCCTGACCGTGACGCTGGAATACTTCCTGCCCTACTCGCCGGTCTCCAGCTTCTGGCTGGATTACCTGGCCGAAAACCGCACCTGTTCCCTGGACACCTTACCGCGCGTCTTTCAACTCATCCCGGCGCGCTTCGCCCAACGTCTGGACTACCTGCAAGGCACGAACTGGGCGCTGGAATTCTGGCGCAATGTATTCCGCCGCAACAAACGATATGGAAATTGAAATCCGTTTGCTGGAAACCCCTGCAGAACTGCGACAGGTGGAGGACCTGCAACGAGTGGTGTGGCCGGGCAACGAGACGGAGATCGTGCCGGTGCACATGCTGCGCGCCGCGGTGGAACACGGCGGGTTGGTGATCGGCGCTTTCGACGGCGAGCGGCTGATCGGCTTCGTGTTCGGCTTCCCCGGCCTGAGAAAAACGCCGCACGGCCTGAGCCCAATGCACGCCTCGCACATGGCCGGCATCCATCCGGATTACCGCGACCGCGGGCTGGGCTTTCGCCTCAAGCGCGCCCAATGGCAGATGGTACGCGCCCAGGGCCTCGACCTGATCCAATGGACTTACGATCCCCTGCTCAGCCGCAACGCCCGCCTGAACATCGCCAAGCTGGGCGCGGTGTGCAGCACCTATATCCGTGAATACTACGGCGAATTACGCGACGGCCTGAACGCCGGCATCCCCACCGACCGCCTGCTGGTGGACTGGTGGGTGAACACCCCGCGCGTCCGTCAACGGCTGAGCACCGCCTCCCGCCGCTCACTGGACCTGGCACATTTTCTGGCCAGCGGCGCGCAAATCATCAATCCCAGCCGACTGCGCCCCGATGGCTGGCCCGAACCAATGGACATCGCTGCCGAAAAGTTCGACGACAACATCCTGCTGCTGGAAATCCCCTCCGACTTCCCCGCCTTGCGCCGCGCGGACCCGCAACTGGGGCTATCCTGGCGCTTACACAGCCGCCACTTACTGGAAGAACTGTTCCGCCAGGGTTTCCTGATCACCGACTTCGTCTTTCTCTCCGGCACCTCGCCGCGCAGCTTCTACGTCCTCAGCCACGGCGAAAGCACCTTCTGACACCAACCAATGCAACCAATGCAACCAATGCAACTAATACAACCAATGCAACCAATGCAACCAACACACCAGTTCACCCTCTACCACCTGCGCATGCCGCTGCAGGCCCCTTTTGAAACTTCCTTCGGGCGCATTCACGCACGCGAGTGCATCCTGATCGAGTGGCGCGCCGACGGGCTGACCGGTTGGGGAGAGTGCGTGGCCGACCGCGACCCCGGCTACGCCTACGAGACCACCGGAACAGCCTGGCACATCTACACAGAATTCATCCTGCCGGCCTTGCTGGAAGCCGAGATCAACGATCCTGCCGACCTCCAGCGCCGGCTGGCGCACATCAAAGGCCACCAGATGGCCAAGGCAGGCGTGGAAATGGCCTTGTGGGATCGCATCGGCAAAGCCAGCGGTCAGCCGTTGCGCGCCCTGCTGGGCGGCGAGAGAACCCGCGTGCCGGTGGGCGTCTCCGTCGGCCTGCAGGCCTCGCCGCAGGAACTGGTGCGCGTGGTGGAGGCGTACGTCTCCCAGGGGTACCGCCGCGTCAAATTGAAAATCAAGCCCGGCAGAGACATCGGCGAAGTAGAGGCCGTGCGCGCCCGCTTCCCCGACCTGCCGCTCCAGGTGGACGCCAATTCAGCCTATACGCTCGAAACAGCTGCCGCCCTGCGCCCCCTGGATGATTTCAACCTGCTGCTGATCGAACAACCGCTGGCAGAGGACGACCTGTGGGACCACAGCCGCCTGCAACGCCAGTTTCGCACCCCGCTCTGCCTGGACGAAAGCATCACCGGCGTACGGCAGGCGCGGCAGGCGTTGGAGATGCAGGCCTGTCGGGTGATCAACATCAAGCAGGGGCGCGTCGGCGGCCTGCTCAATGCCCGACGCATTCACGATCTGTGCCAGCAGCAAGACGTGCCGGTCTGGTGCGGCGGCATGTTGGAAACCGGCGTCGGGCGGGCCGCCAACCTGGCGCTGGCCTCGCTGCCCAACTTCCGTCTGCCCGGCGACATCTCGGCCACTGCACGCTACTACGCCCGCGACATCACCCACGAGGTCTTCACCCTGAACCCCGACAGCACGATAGACGTCCCCGACCGTCCCGGCCTGGGCGTGACCATCGACCGCGAAGCCCTGGAACGCTTCACCATCCGTAAAGCCACCTTCCCCTGACCAACGAACAAATGAACTGATGAACTGATGAACTGATGAACCAATGAACCAAAAAAGCCACATCTACGATATCTCCCTCCCCATCACCCCTCAATTGCCCACCTGGCCCGGCGACCCCCGCATCGAACTGCATCGCATCAGCAAAATGGCAGAAGGCGCCGACGCCAACGTCACCCACATCAGCGCGACCGTACACATCGGCACGCACGTGGACGCCCCCTGCCACTTTCTGGGTGACGAGGCGACCGGCGTGGAAAGCCTGGACCTGTCCGTCCTCACCGGCCCGGCGCGGGTGGTGGAACTTCATCCGGCCGGCGACGCCATCTCCGCAGACGATTTGCGCGCCGCGGACATCCCCTCCGGCACAACCCGTCTGCTGCTCAAGACGCCTAACTCCGCCCTGTGGGCGCGCCGCGAGGCGGCCTTTCACGAGGATTTCCTGGCGCTGGACGCCGATGCCGCGCAATGGGTTGTGGATCAAGGCATCCGTCTGGTAGGCGTGGATTACCTCTCGGTGGCGCCTTTTCGCGACCCCATACCCACCCATCGCATCTTACTCCAGGCCGGCGTCATCCCGCTGGAAGGTTTGAATCTGGCTGCCGTCTCTCCAGGAGAATACCTGCTCTACTGCCTGCCGCTCAACATCCCCGGCAGCGATGGCGCGCCGGCGCGGGCCATCCTGATCACGCCGTCGGAGGCATAGCATGAGATTGCGGTGGATTCCATTCCCTTTCCTCTTACTGGCATTGACCGCCTGCACGGCGGCGCCGACTCATCCAGAGAAAGGAGCGGAAGAGATGATGCGCATTGACCTGACCAGTCCTGCTTTCGAGCATCAACAAACCATCCCGGAGCGATACACCTGCGACGGGAAAGATGTCTCGCCCGAACTCCGCTGGACGGTTGTCCCCAGCAACACACAGAGCTTTGTGCTGATCGTGGATGATCCTGATGCGCCGGTCGGCACCTGGATTCACTGGGTGCTCTTTGATATCCCCCCCGAGACGCGCTCGCTGCCCGAAGGCGTGCAGGGGGTGGGGACGCAGGGGCGCAACAGCTGGCGCAGTCCAGGCTATGGCGGCCCCTGCCCGCCCCCCGGCAAACCACATCGCTACTTCTTCAAGATATACGCCCTGGATACCATGCTGGAGCTCTCCGCCGGAGCCACCAAAGCCGAGGTGGAGCGCGCCATGCAAAACCACATCCTCGGCTATGGCGAACTGATTGGCCTGTACGGTCGCTAATCCTGTTGCTGCGCCTGGCGTGCCTTCTGCCGTTTGGCGCGCCACCCCACACCGCGTTCGGTGCCGTTCATCAGACGCCGGATATTGGGCCGCAGCGCCCACAGGATCAAAATCTCGGCCAGAAAACAATACCACAGGTAATACCAGGGGGACAGCCCCAGATAGGCGCGCCAGGCGAAAATCAGTGCGGCGAGAAGCGGCACGCTCATGGTGGCGACCGAAGCGTAGCCAACCC
This sequence comes from Anaerolineae bacterium, assembly GCA_003694235.1. Classification (GTDB taxonomy): domain Bacteria; phylum Chloroflexota; class Anaerolineae; order Anaerolineales; family UBA11858; genus J130. The sequence continues at coordinate 2,034 of RFKO01000307.1, read as the reverse complement.
CGAACAGGATCAACGCCCCCAGCGGCACCAGGATGAAGAGCATCGGCCACCACAGACCGGCCGCCCCGCCCACGCTGGGCGCCCCCCCGGCGCCGCCGCCAATCCGCAGACGCCCCTGCTCATCGCGGCTGAGCGTGAAAATAGAGTAGTTATGCCCAAAGATGACCACAACCGGGGCCAGCACCTCCAGCCACCAGGGCGTGAGGGAGACCAGATTGCGCGCTAGCCATACCGAAAGCATCCCCTTGCCCACATCTGCCAGACTGGTAGCCAGACCCACCCAGAAACCGGCCGCCCGCATGGCGTTGGTCGCACCCGTGCGCCCGCTCTGAATCCGCCGCACATCCTGACCGGTCGTCAGCTTAACCATGATATACCCCATGGGAATCGCCCCAATCAGGTACGAAAGGAGCAAAACAACGATGTAAAGAGCGTATTGCATGATTTCCTCCTGATGTCCAGAACCCGAGCGAACGAAATTGCACCCGTTTTAACCCAGGCTGTGCATTTTGGTTGCTGACATCAGAGGGCCAACAGCGCCACAGCCCAGGTGAGCACAAACACCAGCACCGGTTCAAATGCCAGCCGAGCGCCTTCCAGTTGATTGAGCGCATTTTCCGCCAGTGAAACCAGCGCGTACAGCAATCCCACCAGCATCAAGGCATACCTCAAAGGCGAAAGCGGCAGATAAAACAACGCCATGGCTACCTGCCCGCTCACCAACGCGACCACCGCCCCGGCTCGCCAGGCTACCCGCCAGGGATATCGCAAGCGCAGCAGACGCAATCCCACCAGCGCGGCTGCCAGCGTAACCAGGGGCACGGTGATAAACATGCGCCCACCGCGGGAACGTACCAGCACCGCCAGCAGCAGAAAGAGGGTATAACCGACCATGGCCAGCCCGATGCTTGCCATCGGCCAGCGCAGGTCTTGCGGATCGATAGTGATGTACTCCGCCACCACCACCAGCATCAACAGCGCCGAACCGCCGACGAAAGCTCCCCACCACACAGCGCCGGAAGGCTGCCGCAGCAGCAGACTGCCCACCGCCCAGGCGGTCAGCGCCGGCAACAGCCAGTGCTGTGCCGTGCCCTGCCCGGCCATCAGGGGGTGCTCGCGCAGCAGCCAGTCCACCCCGCTGGCCGTCAGCCCGACCACGAAAAGCGCCAGCAACGTGGTCATGTCGAAGTGCCACTCCAGCTGTGCGCCGGGCAGCGCGACCGTCACCGCGAAGGCCGGAATTTGAATGTAACGCGCCAGCACAAACGCTAACATCAGGCTGGCCGTCAGCGTGCCGAGGCGATCGATCGGAGGCAGGTGTTTGCGTTGAGCCACGCCCGCATTTTACCCTCTCTGCGCGTGAATCTGCAATCGGAGAAAATCTCATGGTAAGATTCACACAGAGCAGCACACCCAAGCCAGGAGCAGGCTATGCGCATCGGCATGATGGCAGACATCTACAAACCGCACATCAGCGGGGTAACCAACTACATCGAACTGAACAAACGCTACCTGGAATCACAGGGACACGAGGTCTTTGTGTTCACCTTCGGGGGCGAGGATTACCAGGACGAGGAGAGCAACATCATTCGCTCGCCGGGTGTGCCGCTGAGCAACACCGGCTTTTATCTCAACATCCGCCACACACGTGAAGCTCGCAAACTGCTTCACACCATGGACGTTGTGCACGTCCATCACCCTTTTCTCAGCGGCGGTCTGGCGCTGATTAACTGCAAGCCGCGCGGCATTCCCGTCGTATTCACCAATCACACCCGCTATGACCTCTACATCCAGGCATACATGCCCTACCTGCCAGAAGGCATCGGCGAGATGTTCCTCAAGGCTTATCTGGGGAACTTCTGCGATTCGGTTGACCTGGTCATCGCCCCCTCTGCGGGGATGGCAAAGGTGCTGCGCTCTCTGGGGGTGAAAGCCGAAATTGAAGTCATCCCCAACGGCGTGGACATCGCCCCCTTTCTGAACGCCGAACCGACCAAAGAGCGCTCGGCTTTCGATCTCACCCCTGAGGACGTT
>RFKO01000306.1 GCA_003694235.1 Anaerolineae bacterium | reverse complement strand
CCCAAGAACCAGCACGCCCGCGATGTGATGGCCGATGCCCCCTCGCCGGTAGAACCGCAGCAGTTGGAAGAGTTGCATATTTGCATAGTGAACAGTGAACAGTGAACAGTGAACAGTGATCAGTGATCAGTGAGCAGTGAGCAGTGAGCAGGGGCTTGTCCTGATCCCGAATCCCTGCTCACAAAAGGAGTAAAAACATGACTACGCCAATCATTCGTGTGGAAGACATCGCCGACTATGAAGGCCAGCAAGTCACGGTGCAGGGGTGGGTGTATAACCACACGCACAAGGGAAAGCTGGTCTTCCTGCTGGTGCGGGATGGCTATGGTTTTGTGCAGTGCGTGGCCTTCAAGAACGATCTGCCGGAGGATGTGTTTGACCAAATTGTGCATCTGACGCAGGAGTCGTCGGTGGAAATCACCGGTGTGGTGCGGGCGGATTCGCGCGCCCCAGGCATCCCCGGCGGCTACGAAATCGGTGTGACCGCTTTCAAGCTGGTGCAGCGTGCGGCGGAAAACTACCCCCTTGCGCTCAAGGAGCACGGAGTGGATTTCGTGCTGGAGAACAGGCATCTGTGGATTCGCATGCCCAGCCAGTGGGCGATCTTGCGGGTGCGAGCGGCTACCATCCGCGCCATCCGAGACTGGCTGGACGATAACGGGTATATCAACATGGATACGCCTATTCTCACGCCGGCGGCTGCGGAGGGTACGACCACGCTGTTCGCCACGCAGTATTTCGATGAAGGTGAAGCTTATCTGGCGCAAACCGGTCAGCTCTACAACGAGGCCAACATCTTTGCGTTCAAGAAGGTGTACTGCTTTGGCCCCACCTTCCGGGCGGAGAAGTCGAAAACCCGCCGCCATTTGACCGAGTTCTGGATGGTCGAGCCGGAGATTGCCTTCTGCGATCTGGATGGGTTGATGGAGGTCGAAGAGCAGTTTGTCTCCGCGGTGGTGCAACGTGTGCTCAAGGAATGTGCCGCCGAACTGGCCTCGCTGGGGCGCGATACCACCCTGCTGGAGAAAGTGACCCCTCCCTTCCCGCGCATATCTTATGACGAGGCGCTGGAAATTTTAGCGCGCCTGCGGGCCCAGACGGACGATCCGGAGCAAAAGGCGTTGCTGGAAATCGAGTGGGGCGACGACTTCGGCGCTCCGCATGAAACCGCCCTGACGCAGCAATTCGATAAGCCGGTGTTTGTGTATGGCTTCCCCACCGCGGCCAAGGCGTTCTACATGGAGCCCTGGCCGGGACGCCCCGAAGTGTGCAAGAGCGTGGACCTGCTCGCGCCGGAAGGTTACGGTGAGATCATCGGTGGCAGTGAACGCATCTCCGATCCGGATTTGCTTTTGCAGCGTATCCAGGAGCACAACCTGCCGCAGGATGCTTATCGCTGGTACTGGCAGCTACGCCTGTACGGCAGCGTGCCGCATAGCGGCTTTGGGTTGGGCGTGGAGCGCACGGTGACCTGGTTGACCGGCATCCGACATATCCGGGAGACCATTGCCTTCCCGCGCACCATCAACCGGGTGTATCCGTGAGTTGCCATGGCGCTCTCTTCGCGACCGGCATCGGCAGGATGAGAATACCTGACCTGACCCGTGAGGCCGCCTCTTCCCTCAGGGGCGGATTTGTGGTATAAGATAGTTACCCTGCTGTGTTCGCGATGCAGCACGTGCGTTTTGAGCCAACACCTACTTTTAATCGGCCTTGATTTCTGCGTGTACGCGATAGGCTTCGGCCAAGGCGGAAGCGTGGATGCGGGCCACTACCTGCGAGAGCAGGTTCAAAACATGGCTGCACACGGCACGGCGGGGGACTGCCGTGAGGCAGGGATAAGGCGGCTTGTTGAAAGTCGCCTTTTCTTTTAGCACAGGCGGATGATGGCTGTTTTCTTTTTGGTTCTCAGTTGTGGAGGACAATCATGAAGTTAAAGATGTCCCTTGCGGCGGGGTCGCTGCTCATGCTGGTTTCTCTGGCATGCAATGCCCTGTTGCCTGCCCGGCCGGTGGAGATCCCTACCGCTACTCCTGATTTCACCATGACGGCAATTGTGACGAACCTGCAAGCCAGTCCGATCCCCCCTCTTCCTGCCGCTCCTACGGCGACCATCCCTCTGCCTACGGTAGCGGTCATGGGGGGCGCGGTCAGCCCCACGCCGGTCACCTTCCCCACGGTCACGCCTCCACCGCCTTTGCCGCCGACCGCCACCTTCCCACCACCGACTCCGATCCCTCCACCCACCTGGACGCCGGTCACCTCCTATGCCGGCCCGGCCATGCGGTCGGGAGTGAGCATTGTGGCCGCGCGCCGCAGCCCGCCGACCATTGACGGCTATCTCACGGATTGGAGTGAGACCATCTATCCCGCCAGCTATCCTGTGTATGGCGCAGATGCGATCAGCAATGCAGATGACCTTTCGTCAAAGGTGATGGTGGCCTGGGATGACCACTATCTGTACATCGGCGCGCGCGTTGACGATGATGCCTACATTCAGAACGCGACCGGCAAGTACCTCTATCGTGGCGATAGTGTGGAGGTGTTGCTGGATACCAACGTGGCCGGTGATTTTTACTACGACGTGCTCAGCCCGGATGATTACCAGCTGGGCGTTTCGCCGGGCAATCCCACCCGCGGGGTGAACACCGAAGCTTACCTGTGGTACCCCTCCAGCCTGGCAGGGCCGGTGACCAGCGTGCAAATTGGGGTGTTATCGCTGCCCGGCGGTTACCACCTGGAACTGGCCATTCCCTGGAGTCTGTTCAACGTGACGCCTTTCGTCGGGCAGCACTTTGGCTTTGCCTTCTCGGTTTCGGATAACGATACCGGCAGCCAGAACGTGCAGCAATCGATGGTCTCCAGTGTGCCCACGCGCGTGCTGACCCGCCCAACCACCTGGGGCGACCTGACGTTGGGGCCGTGAGCGGTTTGGATGCTCTGGGGTTAGATGTGAATCGGTTGTCCCTCCACGCCGTGGGCGGCTTCCATCAGTACTTCGCTCAGAGTGGGGTGGGCGTGTACGTTGCGGGCAATCTCTTCGGCGGTCAGTTCCATCATGCGGGCGAGGGTGAGTTCGGGTAGCAGTTCGGTCACTTCGGGGCCGATCATGTGAGCGCCCAGGATTTCGCCGTAGCGGGCGTCGCTGATGATCTTCACCCAGCCGGTGTTTTCTCCCAGACCGAGCGCTTTGCCGTTGGCCGAGAAGGGGAAGCGGCCAACGTTGATTTCATAGCCGCGCTCGCGCGCCTGCGCTTCGGTCAGGCCGAAGGATGCGATCTGGGGGTGACAGTAAGTGGCGCGCGGCATCATCTCGTAATCCAGGGTGACGGTCTCTACCCCGGCGATGTTCTCGGCGCACACGATGCCCTGCGCCGAGCCGACGTGCGCCAGCATCAGTTTGGCGGTCACGTCGCCGATGGCCCACACGCCGGGGATGTTGGTCGCCATGCGTTCGTCAATGGCGATCGCGCCGCGCTGGTCGAGTTGCACACCGATCTCCTCCAGGCCGAGATTTTGCGTGTTGGGGCGGAAGCCGATAGCCAGCAGCGCCTGTTCGGCTTCCAGCACCTGTTCGCCCTTCTCCCCGCTCACCGTCACCCGAACGCCTTCTCCGCCGCTCTCGATGCGCTCGACTTTCGTGCCGGTCAAGGCCTTGATTTTCGCTTTCTTGAAAGCTTTGGCCAGTTCGGCGCTGATTTCCTCGTCCTCCAGCGGTACCAGACGGGGCAGCATCTCCACAATGGT
>RFKO01000305.1 GCA_003694235.1 Anaerolineae bacterium | reverse complement strand
TCGACGGCGGCCTCGCCATCAGGCATGAAGCGGATCACCAGATAATCAAAGGCCGGAAGCCCCTCGTCAGCACGGAAGTAGTAGGGATTGCGGTCGAGGGTAATATGATCGCCAGCAATCCACTCGACGATGCGATAAGCCCCCCATCCCAACGGCAGGCGGGCGCTGATTTCAGCGCTGAACAGTTCGTCCGCCGTCATTCCTCCCCAAAGGTGCTGGGGGAGAGGAGTGAAGAACATGCGCCGGTAATCCCCCTGATAACCAGGCAGCCCCGTCCACTCCACGGTGACATCATCCAGGGCCTGGTACTGGGCGGTAAATCGCACCGCCTCCCAGCGATTGCCAAAAATCCGGGCGGCGACCTGATAACCGTACACAGCGTCCTGGGCGCTCAGCGGCACGCCATCCGCCCAGGAGAGGCCGGGGCGCAGGCGGAAGCGCACCACCAGTTGATCCATCTCCACCGACCCGTCGCCGCTATAAGTCTGCGCGCAGTCGGGAACGGTGCAGCCGCTGGGACGATAGGAAACGCCTTCAGCAAGAGCCACCCAGTTGCCCAGTGCGTCGGCGATTAACTCACCGGGAGAAACCTGCACCGGGCGCAGTTCCACATCGCCGTTTTCCAGCGAGGGGATGCGCTCCAGGATGACAGGAGACGGCTCACCATCACGCCAATCGACCGGCCCATCATAGATCGCCTGCCGCACCATGCGAGCCACACGCGAGTCATCTGCGTACAGGAACAACGAGGCTGGTTCGCGACCGGCGCACACACTCAACACCCGCGGCGGAAGCGGCGTGGGCGTGGGAGTGACGGTAGGCGGCGCGATAGAGGTGACATACGCCCGCGCCGTGGCCATGGCGTCCTCTTCGGAAAGCGTTGGAGGCGGCGTAGAAGAGCTGCCAGAACAGGCTGCAAGAACGCTGGAAAATACCAGGAATGCGCAAGCAAAGAATAGACGGGGTTTCAGAATGAATTCACTCACGGCGGGAGATTATACCAGCCCTACTCCCGCTCATCCATAAAGCGCCGTCGCCACAGGAAGACCACCAAACTACTCAGCAGTAACGCTGTAACCGCCAGAGCAAACACACCCGGCCACCTGATACGCCGACGTGCGGCGCTTAAATCCAAATCAGAAGCGTTTTCGGGGCCTAACTCACCTCCGCCGCTCCACAGGTCGTTTTCCCGCAACAAGAAGGCCGTCACCTGCCAGCCTTCCTCCTCGGAGAGAATGCCGGGCTGCCAGTAAGGCATCGCCGTTTGCACATAAGCGTGCAATTGCGCCGCGCTGGAAAAGCGCGCCAACGCTCCCGCGCCGATGAGCGGCGGAACGGTTTTGGGAAGGACAAAACCATCGTCATAGGGGCGCTCACCATGACAACCACTCGCCCAACAATTGCGATCTTCCGGCGGATATGCTGTGCGGAACTCGTCGGTCAATCCCTGCCCCCGATCACCGTGGCAGGGCAGACACCACAACCAGTACACCTGCGCCCCATAATCCGCCTGAGATGGCTGGCCCGGCAGGGTAGGCTGCGCCAGCCGGTCCGGGACAGGCGTGGGTTCAACGGTTTGAGCAACACGACATCCCCCGGCGACCAACGCCAGCAGAACACAAACCAGCCCCCCAAACCAGGTAGCATACCAATCGGATCTCATCGAGAGTAACGTAAAAAAACGGGCGGGGAGAAGAACACCCGCCCGTCAGTATCTCAGGAACGCAGTTTACGTCTGACCGCGCAGGCGCGGGTCGAACAAATCGCGCACCGCATCACCCACCAGGTTCCAGGCCAACACGTAAAGGAAGATCGCCAGGCCGGGGTAAGTCACCACATACCAGTAGTTCGCCAGATCGGTGATCCAGTTGCGCGCAAACGAGAGCAACTGTCCCCAATCGGCGTAGCCCAGATCAGCGCCGATGCCCAGGAAGCTCAGCGCCGAGAAAGAGAGCACAATGGACCCCATATCCATCGAGGCCACCACGATGGTGGGGAAGATGGCGTTGGGGATGATGTGGCGGAAGAGAATACGGCCATCTCGGATTCCCAGCGCCCTGGCTGCCAGCACAAAATCGCGCTCTTTGACGGAGAGGATATCGCCACGTATCAGACGGGCGTATCCCATCCACCCAAACACAATGATGGCGATAATGGCAGGCACGATGCTACGGCCAATGACCGGCGTCAGAATCGTCGAGAGGGTCAATGCGGCGATAAGGAAGGGGAACGTCATGAATACATCGGTGATGCGCATGATGACGTTATCCACCACGCCACCGTAATAGGCCGATACCGAGCCGATCAGCAACCCCAGAGCCAGAGTCGCGATAATGATGATCAGGCCGACTCTGAAAGCCGTGCGCGTGCCCCACACAATACCGTAATAGATGTCCCACTGACCGCTGGCCGTGCCCAAAATGTGAATCCACTGATCCTTGCCTGTGACCGTCTTCCACCAGAAGGGGAGCGGCGGCTGGCGAGAGCGCCACTCCGTGCCCGGCGGCTGCGGAACCGCGCTAAAGCCATCGCGCGGGATTTGATAAGGGTCGTTCGGGTTGACCGGCGGCGCAATCACCGGCGCGCCCACCGCCATCAAGACGAAGAACACAATCAACACCAGACCGGTGATGGATAACGGGTTGGTAACCAACCCTTTGAGCACGCGGTAAGGCTCCGGCCCCAGCCAACGTTCCAAACGGCCGATTTTGCGCGTAGAAACTCCAAATGAATATTCTGCTTGCTCTTGAAGGCTCGTTTTATCGGTCATAAATTCCTACACTGTAATCTCAGGAAAGACGGACGCGCGGGTCCACCACACCGTACAGGATATCCACAATCAGGTTAGCGACAATCAAAATGAAACCGGTGAACAGCGACATCGCCAGCACGGTCACCACGTCCAGATGCAAGGCCGCCTCCGCAGTGGCGCTGCCAATCCCCGGGTAGTTGAAAATCGTCTCTGTGATCACCACGCCATTGAGCAGGCCGACCACCGTCCCGCCGCCGATGGTGATCACCGGGATCAGGCCATTGGGCACAGCATGCTGCCAGATCACCGCGCGGCGGCTAAGGCCTTTCGAACGCGCCGTGGTGATGTATTCCTGACGCAGCACGTCCAGCATCGAGGAGCGCGTCACACGCAGCATCAGCGCCCAGGACAGATAGGAGAGCGTCACAATGGGCAGGAAAAGATGTCGCAAGGCATCCAGAAAGATATCGAAGCGCCCGTTGAGCAGGGCATCCACCGTCACCAGATGCGTGTACGAGGTGAATCCATCGCCCGAAATAATCACCTGGTTTGCCCAGTCGGACAGTCGGCCCGGCGGGAACCATCTGAGCTTGGCGTAGAAAATCATCAACACCAGCAGGCCGAACACAAACGTGGGGAACGACCAGCCCAGTATGCTGAAAACCCGGCCGATCTGATCAATCGGGCGATTATGGTTGAGCGCCGAGACCACCCCCAGCCAGACGCCCACCCCCAGAATGGGCAAAACGGCCCACAACGCCAGTTCCACCGTCGCCGGGAAGCGCAGTTTGATCATGTCCACAATCGGCTGCGAGGCGGTCTGGGAATAGCCCAGATTGCCGCGGATGATGCCGCCGATGTACTCTCCAGTTTCAGCATCTTTCTGACCGACCAGCCACAACCAGTACTGTTCGTAGATGGGACGATCCAATTTATATTTACGAATGATACCTTCCAATTGACGTTCATTTTTGGGCACATCGCGCACATACAGCGAGGCCCGCTCGACCGGACTGAGCACCGAGAGCATAGCAAAGATCAGGATCGTAACCCCAAAAAGCAAAACAGGCACCAGCAAAAGGCGACGGATAATGTAATTCAGCATAAGTACTCCCAGAAGATGGTGCAGCGCCCCCCTCGCTGCACCATAGATGATCAGGATGCT
>RFKO01000050.1 GCA_003694235.1 Anaerolineae bacterium | reverse complement strand
GTTTGCATCAGGATGTCCACATTGTCTTCGGCGTCGATCTCCAGCGCGCCGGTGTTTTGAATTTGCGCGGTCAGATTTTCGGGGGGGCCGAAAAGCCAGTACAGGTAATCCACCTCATGGCTGAGGTCGAGCAACACGCCGCCGCCCATCTCGGCGTGGGCGCTGTAGACCTGACGGTAGTCGCTTCCCGGTCGCCAGTCGGGGAGGTAAGAGCCGACCTCGGCGCGGACGTAGAGCGGCTGCCCGATTGCTCCCTCCTTGAGCAAAGCGCGCATTTTTTGCGTGCCGGCGTAGAAACGCAGGGGGTAAGCGACCATGGCTTTCAGATTGTGCTGCTTTACCAGAGCGGACAGTTCGCTTACCCCTTCCAGCGTGTGTGAAAGCGGCTTTTCCAGGAACAGGTGGGCGCCGGCGCGTGCCGCGGCCAGCGCCACCGGAATATGCCAATGCGTGGGATTGGACACAATGACGACATCGGGTTTCTCGGCCAGCGCCTGTTCAAGGTCGAAAAACGAGCGCACCCCAAATTCGCGCTCGATGGCCTCCACATCCCTGCGGCTGCTTCGATAGGCCAGTAAATCGCCGTACCCCAGCGCGCGCAGGTTGCGCAAATGGCGCTTGCCGATCGAGCCAATGCCGACGATAAGGAATTTCATTTTCGTGTGCTTTTCCGTATCTGTCCGGCACGCAGTTCCACCGGCACCTGGCGTTTATCGTTCAGGAGTTTGAGCAAGACCCGCACGCGCTCGCTTCCCGGCAGACGAGCGTCGAACACCGCTTCATAACCGGCGAATGGGCCATCTTCGATGTACACTTTGTCTCCGGCCTTCAAGCCGTCGAATACCTCGCCGCCCGCAGCGTTGATCTCTTGCAGGCGGGCTTTCAATTTGTGGATCAGCGCTTCTGGCACGCTGGCCGGCTCGTCGTCGAAGGTGACCAGCCCCAGGGTGAAAGGCATCCACTTGAATGTGGAGATGCCCTCGGTTTCCAGGTCTACGTAAACGAACAGATAGCCGGGGAAATAGGGTTTGAGCTTGCGCGCCCGCGGGTTGACCGGGTTGACGCGCAGGCGCGGGAAATAACTTTTCAGCCCGCGGGTGCGGAGCTGCTGATAGACCACCTCTTCTTTGCGCGGTTTACTGCGGATGACGTACCATTTAGCGGCCATTGTGCTCCTCTCGCTTACATACACCCGGTGGGCTGGTGTATTGTAATGAATCTCAACGGGTTCGACAAGGTGAATAGGCAGGTGTGGCTTCTGCATCCTCTGCGTGCATCCCAAAACTGTTGTATAATGCACACAAGCTGGAATTCATTCAACATGGCGGGCAGGTGCTATGACTCCAGAAAAAATAGGTCGTTACATCGTTAAGAGGGAAATCGGTCGTGGGGGGATGGCTACCGTTTATCAGGCCTACGACCCGAACTTCGAGCGTGATGTGGCTGTGAAGGTGTTGCCGCGCGCTTTTCTACACGATACACAGTTCCGCGCGCGCTTCGAGCGGGAGGCCAAAACCGTTGCTGCGCTGGAACATCCGGCCATTGTGCCGGTTTACGATTTCGGCGAGCAGGATGGGCAACCGTTCATCGTGATGCGCATGATGACCGGCGGCGATCTGGGGACGCGATTGCGGGAAGGGCCGCTGTCGTTGGATGAGGCCGTGCGCATCACCCGCCGCCTGGGAGAGGCGTTGGCCGCAGCCCATCGAAAAGATATCATTCACCGCGACCTCAAGCCGGGGAATATTCTCTTTGACCAGTACGGCAACGCCTTCCTTTCCGATTTTGGCATCGCGCGGCTGGCGCATGGCAGTCATACGCTCACCGGCGATAACATCATTGGCACGCCAGCGTACATGAGCCCGGAGCAGATTCAAGGCGAGAAAGATCTGGACGGCCGCAGCGACCTGTACTCGCTGGGAATTATCTTCTATCACATGCTGACCGGCAGTCCGCCCTACCAGGCGACGACTCCGGCCAAAGTGATGATGATGCACATCCTCGAGCCGGTGCCCAACCTGATTGATGTGCGTCCTGAGCTCCCGCCTGCCCTGGAAGTCTGGCTGGAACGCGCTTTGGCCAAAGAGCCGGAGCATCGCTTCGCCAATGCCGAGGAGATGATCGCCGCTCTGGACGCCGCCGTGGCCGGTCAGCCCCACCCGACATTGACCTCACCCCCACCCGCCACACGGGTTTCCCCGCGCGCTGCCCAGGCGCCTACCGTGGTTTCCGAAGGCGCAGCCCCTCCGCCGGTTGCCCCGCCAACGGAACGTTCCGCACGTTCGCGGCCCTGGCTGCCTTTTGTCATCGGTGGTGGCGTGTTGGGTGTGCTGATCGCACTGGGAGTTGCCGGAGTGCTGGTGTTGGGGTTGTTCACCCGTGAGACTCCGGTAACCCCCTCGCCGCTGGCAGCCGGCCTGGCTTCCCCAACGCCTTTGCCGCTTTTCACCGTGACCCCGACATTTGGTCTGGCATACAATCCCGCTGTGCCGACGCTGACGCCGATACCGCCAACCGATACACCTGTCCCGCTTACCGATACCCCTACCGTCACGCCTACTCCGATGACGCCCGTGGTGGGAGGGGCAGACCTGATCGCCTTTGTCAACGATAACGACATCTGGGTGATGAACGTGGATGGCAGCGACCTGCGGCAGCTGACCAACGACCATGCCGAAAAGAGCGATCTCGCCTGGCTCCCCGATGGCAGCGCGCTGACCTACGTCTCCGGAAAGTGCATCTGGCGGGCCGAGGTGGAAAGCGGACGCCTGGATTTCATTGCCTGTTTCGAGACAGCCGAGTTGCTGGAATCATTCGCCGTGTCGCCTGATGGCAGTAGTGCTGCCATTTCCGTCAACCGCTCACTTTATATCGTGCCGTTTGATGCGGATTTGCTTCAAAAAGCGCGCTACCCATCTCATCTAAAAGAGATTTCCAAATGTCCGGCTTTCGCGCCGTTGAAAGATTCCAAGGGGAACATTGTTCCGGTCAAGCGGGTGCGCTGGTCGAACGACGGTAAGACCCTCTCGGTGATGCTGCTGGCTCAGGTGGGCGGCGGTCTGCAGGGAGACTTGATCCGCATTTACCCGATCTCCGATTGTAAATCGCAACCCTACCGCACCGATGAGTTCCCGGCGCAGCGTTTCCAGGTGGATAATTTCAATAAAACCCCTTACTTGCAGAACTTCGGTTATGATGGGGGCTTCCTTTATGCCATGACCAGCTACACGCGCAACGATGGCTATGGCCATTTGTATCTCTACAACGCCGATCTCCATCGGGCGGATATCAAGGTGAATCCGATTGACGATTCCTGTTGTTATCGTGACCCATCCTTCAGTCCGGATGGTCGTTACCTGATTTTCGCCTACCAGCCGTATGAAGTTGGTGCCAAGGCACAACTTTACCTCATCCCGCTGGCGACAATAGGAACCGGCGCCTCTTATGACCCTATATGGCTGCCGATGGGCTTTTTCGATGACCCGCGCGTCAAGCCGCAGCCAGTGTTGCGTCCGGCGCAGACGGCCGCGCCCTGACGAAATATTGCGTTGCTTCTCTGGGGCAGTCCCTCGGTGACTGCCCTTTTTTGTGAGCGGTGTTTCTATGGCAGATTTCGTTCGTTCCTCTGGCATTTTGCTGCATCCCACCAGTCTGCCCGGCCCTTACGGCATTGGCGATCTTGGCCCGCAGGCCTATCGTTGGGTGGATTTCCTCTCCCGCGCCGGTTGTGCGCTCTGGCAGGTGTTACCCCTTGGCCCGACCGGTTATGGCGATTCCCCCTATCAGTGTTTTTCTGCCTTTGCCGGCAACCCTTACCTGATCAGCCCGGATTTGCTGGTGCAGGCAGGCTGGCTGACGGCGGAGGATCTGGCTGAATTGCCGGCGTTTCCGGCGGAACGCGTGGATTTCGGCGCGGTCATCCCTTTCAAGTTGGCGCTGCTGGCGCGCGCCTTTTCCCGCTTTCAGGAACATGCCACCGTTCAGCAGCATGCCGCGGTGGAGGCTTTTCACCGCGCCCAAGGGGACTGGCTGGAGGATTACGCCCTGTTCATGGCGCTCAAGCAGGTGCATGATGGGCGTCCCTGGGTGGCGTGGGACGCTCCTCTGAGACGGCGAGACCCGGCCGCCTTGCAACAATTCGCCGCCCGGCATCGTCGGCTGGTGGAGCAACAAATTTTCTGGCAATACCTGTTTTTCGACCAATGGAGAGCATTGCGTGCCTATGCCCGTCAAAAAGGGGTGCGCATCATCGGAGACCTCCCGATTTTCGTGGCTCACGATAGCGCCGACGTGTGGCAGCGCCCCGGCCTGTTCTGGCTGGACGAAGAAGGCTACCCCACGGTTGTGGCCGGTGTGCCGCCGGATTACTTCTCTCCTACCGGTCAGCGATGGGGAAACCCGCTCTACCGGTGGGAGCGACATGCCGAAGAAGGGTATGCCTGGTGGCTGGCGCGGTTTCGCACATTGCTGGAGCAGGTGGATTTCGTGCGCCTGGACCACTTCCGCGGCTTTGCCGCCTGTTGGGAGGTCCCCGCTGGCGAGGAGACGGCTGTGAATGGCCGCTGGGTATCCGGCCCCGGCGCTGCTTTCTTTGAGGCGGTACGGCAAGCGCTGGGTGATCTGCCCCTCATCGCCGAAGACCTGGGGGAGATCACCCCGGATGTGATTTCCCTGCGCGAGCGTTTTGGTTTGCCGGGGATGAAAATCCTGGTGTTTGCTTTCGATGGCAACCCCCACAATCCCTTCTTGCCTCACAATTTTGTCCCCCGTTGTGTGGTCTACACCGGCACGCATGACAATGATACCGTGGTAGCCTGGTATCAGGCGGCGGATGAAGGCGCTCGGGATTTTGCGCGCCGCTATCTGGCAACCGATGGCCGCGAGATTGCCTGGGATTTCCTTCGTGCTGCCTGGGCTTCGGTGGCTGTGTTTGCCATAGCGCAAATGCAGGATGTACTTGGTCTGGATAACAGGGCACGCATGAACTACCCCAGCCGTCTGGGCGGTAACTGGGAATGGCGCATGCGTGCTCTGCCGGGAGATGATATTGCACAACGTTTGAAGGAGATCAATGGATTGTATGGCCGACTGGCGTGAACAATTTGAAGCCGAACTGCGCGCCGCGGAGGCAGCGCGCGCCATGGGTAATGAAGGTCGGGCGCGGGTGTGCGCCCGCCGCGCGGCGGGGATATTGATTGGTGAGTACCTGCATCAGCAGCAATTGCCGGATCCTGGCCCGGCAGCCTATGAACGTATTCGCTTTGCCGCGGCGTTGCCATCTTTGCCACCTGCGGCACGCCAGGCGCTCGAATGGATGTTGCACCGGGTGGATGAGGAGTTTTCCCTGCCCGCAGGGGTGGATTTGATCTCTGAAGCCCGCCGCTTGCGTTCCATCCTGCGTTTGTGATATACTGATTTTGCGTTGCCTTACATCGGCGGCAGAGGGGGAGAATAAGTGAAGGAGGGCTGCTTCTTTTGGCTGCCTGTCTGTTGGTTTCGCCGCGATCCCGCGGAGTTGCCTGGAAAGGAGTAGGTTGCTATGAGGAGAATGCTTTTGCTCAGTGTATTTGTGTTTGCCCTGATGGGGTGTAGGTCGACGGCTCCACCGCCCAATCCTCCCACTCACACGGCTCAGCCCCCGCCGACGGCTACAATCCCTCCCCCTCCATCCCCCTCGCCCACCTTTACGC
>RFKO01000304.1 GCA_003694235.1 Anaerolineae bacterium | reverse complement strand
TGGCAATTGGCCTGATAGGGATGGAGGCTCTGTGGCGACTGCGGGAGCGCAGCCGGCAAAAAACGCCATCTCGTTCCGGTGGCCGTCGCTGAGGTGTTGTGCGCGCGGATCAATCATCGCCCGACGGGGTTGGGGTGGGAGTGCGTTCTAGGGGATGTTCATGGGACTCGGTAGGTTTGCCGTGCTCCTCTTCCTCTGAACCTTGCTTGCTGTTCTGGTCCTTCTCCTTATCGTCGGCCGTCTCTGAGCCTTGTGTGTTGTTTTCGCCCTTCTCTTCATCGTCGGGAGTCTCTATTTGGGTGCCACCGTCTGGCGAGGAGGGGGAGATCTGCTCGTCTGCAGGGTGTTCTTCACCATCCGGCATTTCCGTAGAGAGACGCTCGTTCCCCTCGGCGGAGTTCTCGCCGGTGGTCGCATTGTCATCGGGCGGGGAGGTTACCGCTGGCGGCGGTGACAGGGTGATGCCTGGGGAAGGTGTATGGGTGGGCGCAATGGCTTGCGTTGGGGGGAGGGCGGATGGCGTGGGAGTAGGCAACAGCGTTGGTATTCTGCTCTTCGCTTCCGCGGTCAGGGTCAGTTGGATTTGCTCATTCTGACGGCGGAGTTTGAATTCCTCTTCCAGCCGCGGTTTATCTTTTGAGGGTGCCAGCCACAGGCGCACGTTTTCTGAAAGTATTTTTACGCCGTAGAGCGGATCGCCTGGCAAGCTTTTCTGCGCCGAAGCCACGATGACGGTGCTCATCGCGGTGAAAAGCAATATGCCTGTCAGAAGGGCGGTGAGCGCCAGTCGCCAACGCAGGAAAGCAGGGCCTGTGGCCCTGCTGCGGGCGTTCCTGGATGTAGCCTGTGCGTATACCGCTGCTTGCAGGAAAGTGGCGCGCGACTTGCGGCGGGCTTTCTCGGGCGGGGAAATTTGTTTCCCCAGGTGTTGGGCCGCCTGCGCGGTAATCAGCAAGGGGCGCAGTTCGTCGGCCAGCTGGGGATATTTTTTCAGGCATGTTTCCATGTCCATGCCGTTTTCCATGCGTTGCAGGCAATCGTTGAAGGCGTCTATCAAGGGGGTATTCATTGGTCTAATTGCCTCCGTAACGCTTTCACAGCCCGGAATTGCAAAGCTTTAACCGCCTCCTCGCTCTTTCCGGTGATTTGGGCGGTTTCGGCAATGGAATAGCCGGCGCTGAAACGCAGGGAGAGAATGTGTGCCTGATCAGGCGATAAGTTCAGAATAGCTTGTTGCAGGCGCGACATTTCCATCTTCTTTTCCACCTGGTGGGAGGGATTATCTTCTGCCGCCAGATGTTCGGGTAGTTCTTCCAGGGGTTTCCTGGCATACTGGCGTAATTGTTGATTGATCAGGTTGTTGGCCACTCCGAACAACCAGCCTCGCACGGTTTTTCGCGGCCCCTCGCCCTTCTTCAGGGCCTCCAGCAGGCGGAGAAACGTCTCGGCAGCCAGATCCTCCGCAGTGTCAGAGTCTCCCAGGCGGTAACGGATGTAGCGGTACACGGCCGGATAGAAGAAATCGTGGATGGTGGCCAGGGCACCGGCGTCGAATTTGCGCGCCTGCCTCAACAGCTTCTTTTCATCCATGCCGTCATCGTACCATATGCTGGTGGGTTTATCCTGGGTTATGGGTAAAGGATTGCTTAAGTCTCTGGCTGCAGCAGGCATGAGAAAGGAGGAAAGCAGGCAGATGCCTGCCTGCTCTCTTTATCGGTTGGTGATGTTGGGAAACAAGGCACCTTTAATCATCGTGGTGGTCTTTGTGTTCCTGTTCCGCCTGGCCGCTGCTTCCCTGATTGCCCTGATCCTGTGAGCTATCGTCATCCTGGTGCTCGTCGTGATCGTCTTGCTGGCTGGAGGAAGTATCCTGGGCATCGTCCGAAACATCGTCGGAATCATCGTCATCGTTACTGATGCTCTGCGTTGGCGTTGCGGTAGGAGCGACGCTGGTCGGAGCAGGGGTGGGGGCAACAGCGGTAGGAGCAGGTGCAGTCGGCTGAGCAGGAGGTGTTGTGCCCGTGTTGCCGGTGGTCGCCCCATTGCCGGGAGCCGTGCTGCCCGTGTTGCCGGTACCGTTTGCTGTGTTCCCGCCATTGCCGGCTCCGCCGGTGGTTTGGTTGCCATTGGTGTTCCCGGCGGCAGGTTGTGCAGGAGCCGGTGCGGCCGGTTGAGTGGGAGCAGCGGGTTGGGCAGGGGTCGGTGCGGCCGGTTGTGTGGAAGCGGCCGGCGTGGTCGGCGTGGCGGTAGGCGCGGGTGGAGGGTTGACCGCAGCCTGAATCTGGCTGGCCACGTTGTTGATGGTCGTGCCCATGGCAGCGCGCGCGCCTGGAACCATGAAAGCCACGGAGAAGGTCAGCGCGCCGGCCACGATCATGGTGAGAAGTTTGGATGTGATAGAGCGTAACATGGGAAATACTCCTTTGGTTGGGGTTGGTGTTGGTATCTGATAGTCGCAAAAAGCGCCAAAAAGATACGCCCTGAGGGGTTAAGGTCGGGTTAAGGCAAGGTATGTTACAATCTGCGTCTGGAGAGAGAAAATGCCGGATTTGCGCTCCCTGCCATCCGTAGATGCATTGTTACGCGCCGCGCCGGTAGCGGACTGGGTGGAGATTTTCGGCCGCCCGCTGGT
>RFKO01000303.1 GCA_003694235.1 Anaerolineae bacterium | reverse complement strand
TGCGGCGTGGCATCCGTCGAGCCGGAATCCACCACGATCACTTCCACATCGTCGAGCGTCTGCCGCGCGATGCCGGTCAGCAGCCGGCCGATGTGCTTCGCCTCGTTGTAGGCGCGTACGACAACAGAAACGGAGGGGTCACCCATACCCTAACCGCTCCACCAAATCCCCCGCCACATCGTTGAACAAAGCCTCGATCTCCGGCGTGAAGGCCTCGCGCCACTTGCCGATTTTTCCGCTGCGGAAGGTGGGAGACCGTCGCGGGTCGATGGCGGAATTCAGCGCCCGGAGCGTTGCCTCCACCCCCAGCGGGAGCCGCAAACCTCGAACCTGGGCGTGTTCCACCACCCGCAGCAGAGTCTCCTCCCGATGGGTGATAAAGTCCTCAAAACGCAGCGCCAACACCTCGGGGCGTTCCAGCCAGCCCAGGTACGGCTCAAACCGCGCCCGGATGTCGGGGAAAGGCACGTCCAGGTCGGGGCGTCCCAGGATGCTGGTGCGCAGGCGGGACTCGAAATCGGGCAGCGAGCGGTAATAGGCGTGATGGACGTGGTTCGGCTCCATCTCGGTGACATAGTGCACGTGCGAGACGACCACATCCCGCGGATCGCGGTAGATGAAGAAAGCCGCCCGGCCCGGAGCGCACAGGCGTTCGACGATGGGGGGCAAAGCGTGCAGATGTCCGTAACCCACATCGCCGGGGCGGAAGCGGTCGAGGTCGCGCAGAATGGCGTTCAACGGGCGCGGCCGACCGGTCGGGCCGTCGAACATCACCACCGCCGGCAGGCCGCTGAGCGCCATCGGTGCGACGCGCGCAAAGCCCTCCAGCACCTGCGTGAGCAAATGCGTGCCGCTCTTGGGGAAGGAGTTGGCGAACAACACCGGCGATTCGGCCAGCGAACCGTGGCGCATCGCCGCCCGCAGCCGCCGCCCCTCCCGGCGGACGAGTTTGATGGTGAGTTTGAGTTGGGCAGAAAAGTTCATAGAATTAACCACAAAGAGCACCAAGAACACGAAGAAATCTTATTTTGCATTGTGCCCCTTCATGTTAACCTTCGTGTACTTTGTGGTTATCATTAGGCAGCAAAAAGGGGTGATTTTCCAAAATCCCCCCCACAATCACCCGCATCACGGGCGCATTTTGGGGGTGCAGGTCGCGCCAGGAGAAACGCTTCAGGCGCACATACCCCGGCGTGGGATGGGCCTCCAGATAGGCATCGAAAGGCAGCGAGACACGGAACAACTGGTAATACAAAAAACGGCGGGCGTTGCGCTGCGCATCAGGAAGAAGCGGGATTTCATCGGCAGCCAGCCAGGCCTCCGCCTGGGCGCGGTACGCCCCTGGCGATTGCGGGAAGGTGACGATCGGATACTGCGTGTAACGCGCCTTGCCGCCGCACAGCACCGGCGTGCCCAGCAGAATCGCCTCCAGCCCGATGGAGGAATTATAGACCATCACAAACTTCGCCCGCCGGATCAGATCGTAGGAACTGATGTACTCCAGCGCGTCGATGAAAACCACGTTGGGCAAGCGATCCACGCCGTTGCGCGCCACCCAGTCGCTCACCGCCTCGCGGCTGCGCTTGCGCGTGCCGGGACGCTTCTCGTCGGGATGGGCGCGGATGACGAACAAAGTCTCCGGGTGGGCGCGGATGACTTCCAGGATGGTATCCAGCCAGGCGAACATGTGGGGGAAAACGGTGTTGGCGTGCAACTGGCTGGTATCGAAGACCACGTTGGTGAACACCGGCACAACCGCCTCGAACTGCGCCGCCCGTGCCAGGAAATCGTCATCCAGGCCGTTCATCTCCGGCCAGAAGCGGATGCCCGCCATGGTGAAATCGCCGCGGAAGCGCTTGCTCAGCCAGGCGTCCAGGCGAGCGTTCTGGGCTGGCGAGAGGTCGAAATCCGCGGGGATGTCTATAGGGTAAGCAGTGGCCTCGCCCTCAGTGAAAAAAGCCGAAAAAGGCTGAAAACTGACCTCGTGGGTTATCGTGCGTACGCCGCGCCGGCGCGCCACCCAGCGGGCAGTCGCCTCGGGGAACTGCAAGCCGTTGAAGAGTACCACAACCCGCGGCCGCGTCTCCTGCAGAAAGCGATCGAAGGCCACCGCCACGCGGTACGCCGCACGAATAAAGTCGCGCATCAGAGCGCGCGTCGGCTCATCGTCGGGCAGATGATGGCGGCGCAAGGCCCACCGCAGGGAGGGAAGAACGAGAGAACCGAGAGGGATACCGGTAAGATAACCACCGCCCACCGACCACTGACCGCTATCCGCCGTCCGTCGTCCGTCGTCCGTGGTCTCAAATACAAACTCGCTCAGTTCCGCCATCCCCAGCCCCTCCATCGCCGCTTCCAGTGCTTCGTCAGGCTGATACTCGAACCAATGCACCGGCGCCGGGGCAGCCAGGGTGCGGGTGCGGGCAACGCAGACATCGCACGGCGGGGGCTGAGCGGGGTCATCGGGATTGGTGCCGAGGACGCAGTGCGGCATCCCCGAATCGCAGGCAAAGTGAACCACCGGCGCGCCTGCCAGTTGGGCTGCCCACGCTGTCAATGTAGTGAAGGCCGCATTCAGGCTGACGCTTCCAAGGCGCGAGGAGACGTTGAAGAACGCCACCGGCGCGCCCTGAGGCTGCGGCGCATGGACGGCCACCTCACGCGCCAGCCGCGCCAGGCGCAGGTCGGTTTCGAGGCGAAGATAGGCTTTGCGTATGCGCGGGGTAATTTGCACAACAAGAAAACCACCACGGAGTCACAGAGCACACAGAGATTCTCCCAAAAACTCTATAAAGAAATCTCCGTATTCTCCGTGTCTCCGTGGTTTAGTCTTTATCGCTCGCCTCGGCACGCAGGGCCGCGAAGTAAGCATCCGAGAGACGATTGATGGCGGTGATGAAACCCT
>RFKO01000049.1 GCA_003694235.1 Anaerolineae bacterium | reverse complement strand
TCCATGCGGGTGAGGATCAGATTGGTGGTGGAATTGAGCACCCCGTGGACGCGCCGAATGTGCGCTGCGGGCAAGGTCTCGCGAAACAGTCCGAACACCGGCGCGCCATCCATCACCGCGGATTCAAAGTAAAACCGCTTCCCAACCCTGCGCGCCAGTTCGGTGAGCGGGCGATACGCATGCACCACCGGCCCTTTGTTGGCGGTGGCAACGTGCATCCCGTTCTCCAGCGCAAAGCGAATGTAATCTACAGCCGGTTGCCCGTCCTGGTAATTGACCGGGATGCTCTCGAAGAGGACATCGGCGGCGCAGGCGCGCAGAAAAGCGGGCACATCGGCGGTTTCCACTTTCGAGAGCGCGGTCAAAGGCTCGCCCGCGGCAACCAGGTCGAGGGCCGCCTGCACATCCAGCCCTTCAACCTCCACGGCGCGGCCGTGCCGACCGGTGGCGATGCCGGTGACCGAGAAGGTAATGCCATACTGCGCCTGAATGTCGTCCCGCTTGCGCAACAACAGTTGTGCCAGCGCCTGGCCGACATTGCCAAAACCAAGCAAGGCGAGTTTGAAATGCCGTTGTGGGGTCATGTGTTCCTCCGGTTATGCTCCCAGGGGTCTCAGAGAGGGGGATAAGGATAAGCGCGGCGGTCAGAGGGGGGAGGGGGAAAAGTTGGACGGCGAGCGAAGTCAGCCGTGCGGCGCGCCAGCGCGGCGATCTCCTCCGGGGCGAGGTGCTGCTCCAAAGCGGCAACCAGCTCCGAGGGGGATTCCAGCAAAGCGAGCAAGCGCTCAAGGTCGGCGCGCAAACGCCGGGGCACGGGCTGATCAACGAAATCCCAGATCACGGTGCGTAATTTGTCCTCCACATGAAAGCAAATGCCGTGGTCAATCAGCCACAGGCGGTCGTTTTCATCAAACAACAAATGCGAACCTTTGCGGTCGGCGTTGTTGACCACGTGATCGAACAGCGCCACCGGTTTGAGCAAGCGCTGACGCTCATCCGCCGTCAGGGTGAAATAGTGCCGGTTGGGGTCATGCGGAATAAACTGCTGCAGCGAACCGGGGCCAAAGGGAGCCTGAGGCCGATAAACCGTCGGCGGGACAAGATGCCACCCCAGCGCTTCGCTGACCAGATAGGCCGCCACCTCGCGATGCGCCAGCGTGCCTTCGGGAAAATCCCAGAGCGGCTGCTCGCCCTCGGTCGGCTTGTACACGGCCAGAAACGTCCGGCCGGCAGATTCCACCTCCGCCAGAAAAGAATAGTTCAGGCCATGAACAAACTCTCCTTTGAGCGTGAGAACCCCCTGACGCAGCGCCTGAAGGATGTGCTCGTCCATCACACGCCGGTCACGCGCGCCGATGACCGCCGTTCTTCTTGACGCAAAAATGCCCTTCGGGGTCGATTGGCTCACCACATTGGGGGCAAATCGGCCGCCCGCGGGCGACGACTTCCATGCTCCAACGGCTGAGGGCCAGCAACTGCGAGCGAGTACACCAAAAGCGCACCACCCCTGCCTCGCCTTCGTCTTCTGGCGGCTCAGCCTCGAACAATTCCTCAATGGAGGCCTCCGGCAGCAATTCGTGGATCACCATCAGGATCAGGTCATCCTCCTGGCTGTAGCCCAGGCCAATGTTGGAGATGCGGAACAGCGGGTCAACCGGCGGTTGAATCCGCATGGCCTCCTCATCGTACGCAGACGAGGGAGGGTACAGCGTGGGGAAGCGCTGGGCGATCTCGGCCAGAAAGCGCTCGATGCCCACCGCCAGCGAGTGGATCTGAAACTTCTCTGCGATCAGGGTGACAACCTGATCCCCTTTGCGCCCTTGCAGATAAAAAACGCGCTGGCCGGGAGGCCCAAGGGCATCGGCGGTGATATGGTCAACCGGATTGAGTTCAATACGAATGGGTGACATCATCGAATTTTTCTCCCAGGGGAAGAGTGGCTGGGCCAGAGTATACCACCTCCGGCGGCCTCACTTCTTAAACGGCAGGTCAATCTGCTGGTTGACGCCCAGAATGCGCACGGCACGCTCTCCAAACATCAGAGAGGAGACAGATGCCGGGGAAATCGCAAGGCGTTGAAAGAGGTCAAGCGGCACACCCAGATAGTACGCCAGCAGCAGGCGGATGCAATCGCTGTGGGAAAAACAGGCGATCAGGTCTTTGGGTTTGTGCTGAGCGACCAGGCGTTCAATCTCATCCACCAGACGCAGTTGCGCGGCAGCGAAGCTCTCCCCCTCCGGGAAGGTCAGCCGCGCGGGGTTGTGCTGAACGACCGGCCACAGTCTGCGGCGGCGCAGCTGTTTGAGCGTCTTACCCTGCCAGTTTCCAAAATCTATCTCGATCAGTCCCTGCCGCGGGATCACATCCAGGTTGTGCGCTGCGGCCAGCGGTTGAGCGGTCTCGAGGCAGCGTTCCAGGGGGCTGGAGTAGATCGCTTTGAGGGGGACTTTCGCCAGGGCGCGCGCCAGTGCTTTCGCCTGCTGGCGGCCTTTCTCGTTCAGGTGTACGCCCGGCAGTCGCCCGGCAAGACGCCCTTTGGCGACGTATTCGTTTTCGGCGTGGCGGATGAGGAGGATGGTGGGCATAGGTTGGTCGGTTGGTCTGATTGGTCGGTTGGTCTGTTAGTCAATGGGTCGGTCGGTTGGGGTGAGTGTCTTGATGCTGCTTATCCAAACACCCAATCACCCAGTCAACCAGTTACCCGGTTACCCAGTTACACGATCACCTGCTTCCCTTATGCTTCCGTTTGAGGTCGGTCACGGTTTCCTCGGAGAGTTCGGGCAGGGTTTCGGCTTTTTCCACGCCCAGGGCAGCGCGTTGCGCGGCGCGCCAGCGTTCCAGGCGCTCGGCGATTTGCGCCTCATAGCCCTGGTCGGAAGGGCGGTAGAAGTAGGTGCCCAGCAACTCTTTGGGCAGGTATTGCTGGGGGACGAAGTGCTCCGGCCCATCGTGGCTGTATTGATAATCCCTGCCATGGCCGAGGGCGTAGGCATCGCGGTTGCCGTCGCGCAGATGCAGCGGCACCTCGCCGACGCCTTGCTTCTCGATGAGTTGAAAGGCCTTGAAGTAGTGCGTCGCCGAGTTGGATTTGGGCGCGGTGGCGAGGTAGAGCGTGGCCTCCACCAGATGGTACACCCCCTCCGGCAGGCCGACGTATTCCAAAGCCTGCGCCGCGGCGCTGACGACCACCAGTCCCAGCGGGTCGGCCAGGCCGATGTCCTCCGCCGCCAGGATGAGCAGCCGCCGCATGATGAAGCGCGGGTCTTCCCCGGCGTAGAGCATCTTGGCCAGCCAGTAGAGCGCCGCGTCGGGGTCGCTGCCGCGCACCGATTTGATGAAGGCTGAGATGGTGTCGTAGTGGGCGTCGCCGTCCTTGTCGTAGAGCACCGCCCGCCGCTGGATGGAATCCTGCGCCACTTCCAGCGTGATGTGGATGCGGCCATCGGCGTCCGGCGGGGTGGATTCCACCGCCAGTTCCAGGGCATT
>RFKO01000302.1 GCA_003694235.1 Anaerolineae bacterium | reverse complement strand
CTGTCGCTCTATGTGTTTTATCTGAATGTGCTGGCCGTAAAAGGCGTGCATGGGTTGGATACCGCGAAGGCGGCCGGCGCGGTGGTGCTGCCGGGGTTGGGGCTGGCTTTGATTTTTTGCTGCTGTGTGGTCCTGGCCGGCGCGCTCGTGGGGCCGGCGCTGGGTAACGTGTTTGGGTAGTGGACGGCGGACGACGGACCACAGACCACGGTCGTCCGTCGTCTATGGTCCGTGGTCTATTCCTGGGGATAGATGACCACTTTCCGTTTCGTGCCTTCGCCGGTGCTCTCGGTATAAACGCGTGGATCGTCGCGCAGCGCCAGATGGACGATGCGACGCTCGTTGGCCGGCATGGGTTCGAGCGCCTGGCTACGACCGGTCTCTGCCACCTGATTGGCGATGCGGCGGGCCAGGTTTTCGATTTGTTGTGTGCGGCGTTGGCGGTAACCCTGCACATCGATCACCAGCGGGACGGTGCGGCGCAGTTCTTTGCCCAGCATCAGGCGGGCGATGGTTTGCAACGCTTCCAGCGTCTCGCCGCCGGGGCCGATCAGCGTGCTCAGATCGTTGCCGCGAATGTCGGCGTGGATGGGCTGACGGTTGTAAGGCCCGTAGGGTTCGCCCATGTAAACATCGATTTCCAGATTGCGGAAGTGCATCAACTCCAGTAGATCGGCAAGCAGGCTGCGCACGGTATCCAGCACGAGTTCGTCCTCGCCGCCGGTGGCGGGGGCGACGGCTTCGGATTTGCTGCTCGGAGAGGTGGAGGGTTGCTCTTGCTCCTGCGGGGCGCGCACGATCAGCATCACCCGCGCCTGGCGGGCGCCGATGCCCAGAAAGCCGCCGCTGCCTTCGTCCAGCACTTCTACATCCACCTGATCGCGTTCCAGGCCGAGTTCGGCCAGCCCTTTTTCGATGGCTTCCTCCACCGTGGGAGCGATGACTTCAAGTGTGGGGCGATGGTCGTTCATGTGCGTCTCTCTCTTGTTCTCAGGGCTTCAAAGGCGGCGCAAAAACACGGGCCGCCTTTTTGTTTGTAATCTGCGGATCGCGGCGCGGGCGTTACCCGGTTTTGGCCGCACCCGGCAACAGGTTGCGCCAGTTCAGTTTGCCCATCAGGGCGTATTGCAAAATGCTGGCCAGGTTGCTGACCACGAAGTAAAGCGCCAGACCGGATGAGAAGCTGTATGCCAGCCAGCCCATGAAAAGCGGCATATACAGGCCCATAGCCCGCGACATCTGCGCGCCCTGGTCGTTGGCGCCGGGCGAGGCGGGCGTCATCAGTTTGGTTTGCAGATACGAGGTGGCGGCCACGATGATGGCCATGATGGGTACGCCGTAGCCAAACAGCGTCAGGCCGAAGTCCTTCTCAGGCAGGCTGAGGTCCATCCACAGGAAGTGGTTGTTGATCGGGATCAGGTTGGCGCCGTCGTTGATGTGCTTGCTCAGGTTGAGCAACTGCAACGGGCTGACCGCCAGGGCGCGGATGATGGCCTGATACAGGCCGATGATGATCGGGAACTGGATCAGTGTGGGCAGGCACGAACCAAAGGGGTTGACGCCCATCTCCTGGTACAGTTTCATCTGTTCCTGCGCCAGTTTCTCGCGGTCGTTCTTGTACTTTTTCTGGATTTCCTGCCATTTCTTCGAGGCCTGTAACTCCTGCAACGCCTTGCTCTGCTTCATCTGCTGCGTGTTCAGCGGGTAGAGGATCAGGCGGATCAGGATGGTGAAGAAGATGATGGCCAGGCCGAAGTTCTGCCCTACCATCTGATAGATGAAGAGCAGAACGTTGATCATGAGGCTGATGAAAGAATCCCACATACGAAATACCGTTCCTATTCTGTTGTAACTGCTCAGCCGTTCCTGTTTTTGCTATCCGGCGTCAGTCGCCGGAGCTGAGCAGTTACCCTATTCTTTCGTGTCGGCGAAGACCCACTTGCCGACGCCGTTGCTATCCAGAGCGGCCAGCAGGGCGACCGGCTGGTCGGTGGCCACCAGGATCATCTCCTCGAAGGCCAGAGGGGCGGTGTAGGTGTGTCCGTCCAGTGTTTGCTGCCAGCGGATGCTGCCTTCGGGGGTCACGGAGACCACCAGGCCGTCTTCGGTGGTGAAGTAGATGCCTTCGGCGGTGACCAGCGGTTCATCCACGATGGCGCCGCCGGGTTGAACCTGCCAAAGCAGGCTGCCATCTGCTTTGTTCAGGGCGTACAGCGTGCCGCTCAGGTCGCCGACATAGAGATTGTTCTCGTCCAGGGCGGGGGTGCCCCAAACCCATTCCTGGGTGTCGAAGCGCCATTTCTCGGTCCCGTCGCCGGCGTCCAGGGCGATGACCTGGCGGCCGAAGGTGCCAACGTACAGCGAGCCGTCATCCATCGCCGGAGAAGAGACAATCGCTCCGCCCAGGTCGTCGGTTTTCCAGAGCAACTGGCCGCCGCGGGCATCCAGGGCGTAGACGCGATGGTCCATTGAGGCGATGTACAGACATTCGCAGTCCGGGTCGCTTACCGGCGCGGCCCAGATCTCCTTTTCGGTGGCGAAGGGAGACCACAGTTGTTTGCCCTCTGGCGTGACGGCATACACTTTGCCGTCGGTTGCGGCGGCGAAGATGCCGGCCTCGGTGACCAGGGGGCCGCCGATGAAGCGTCCTTCCGGGATGGGGAAGACCCAGTTTTCCCGGCCGCTTTCGGCGTCCAGGGCGTACAGGTTGTGGTTGTAGCCACCGATGATCACCTGTCCGTCGGTGGTCACTGCCGGTGGGGCGTAGAAGGTGAGCGCCGGGTTCGCTTCTTTGGGGTAGCGCCAGCGCTCGCTGCCGTCGGCGGGGTCAACGGCGTAAACAAAATTGTGATAGGCCAGGTAGACCTGCGTTTCGTCGGCAGCCAGCCCCGCCCAGCCGGAAGCCACCACGCGGCGGCTGCTGCCGCTGCAGGCAGTGAGCAGAAGGGCTGAGACGAGAAGAATGGTCGCGGTGAGGAGGTGTTTTTTCATGAGATGTGTTTTCGGCCGCGCCGGGGCGCGGATTGTAATTGATTTCAAGGAACGGGGTCGAAACCGCCGGGGTTGAACGGGTTGCAGCGCAGCACGCGCCAGACGGCCATCAGGCCGCCTTTAATCACGCCGTATTTGTAAATCGCCTGATAGCCGTAGTGAGAGCAGGTGGGATAAAAACGGCAGGTATCCGGCGGCAGGGCGCGCGAAATGGTCAACTGGTAGAGGCGGATCAGCGCCAACAGCGGCATTCGCGGTAGATTGCCCGGCGTGAGCGGCAATGCGCGCAAAGGCGGATCGGCCGTTTCGTGGTGATGCCCGGGAGAGGGGAGGGGGGTGTTTTCTATCTGGGTCATGGGTGTTCGATCAGCCCGGCGCGCTGCAACAGCGTTTCGATGGCCTGCTGTATTTCGCCGAAATCCGCTTCTGGCAGCGGCTTGCGCGCCAGAAAAACCAGGTCCCAGCCGGGCTGCAGTCTCTCCAGGTAAGGGTGTAGGGCGGCGCGCAGACGTCGCTTGGCCCGGTTGCGCCGCACCGCGTTGCCGATGGATCGTCCTGCCGAGACGCCGATGCGGGGGTGGGGGACGTCCGACCGGAGGGCCAGCATGACAACAAGCGGGTGGGCAAAAGACTTACCGTGCCGCCGCACCCGCTTGAAATCCATCGGGCTTTTGAGCCGGTATCTGCGCTTCACCCCGGCGCCCGTCAATAACCTTACTTGCTGTTCCAGTCCGTCTTTTTGACGTGGTTGTTCATCGTCACCGTCAGGCGATGGCGACCTTTCAGGCGGCGGCGCTTGAGCACTTCGCGCCCGCCGCGCGTGGACATGCGGGCGCGGAATCCGTGGACACGCACCCGGCGGCGTTTCTTGGGTTGGTAAGTTCGTTTTGGCATGATGTTTCACCTTTGCTCTCAAGATGAGTTTTTTGCTTAAAACCGACGCCGGATTATACCGTAGGTAGAGGTATTGGTCAAATACGTTAAGCGCAAGGGGTGCACTAAAAAGTTGTAGGGGAGGAGACAAAAAAGAGCCAACCTGTTAGGATAAGGGTGAGTAAGACCAAAAACCATAACAGGAGGCTCAATAT
>RFKO01000301.1 GCA_003694235.1 Anaerolineae bacterium | reverse complement strand
TTTGCAGGTCACGTTTGGCCTGCTCCAGCCAATCCTGGTGTCTACGCATGAGAAACCTTTCTCCAGACTGGGGGACGCAATATCAGCTTACTGCGCCTATTGTATCAGCATTTCGCAGAGCGGCCTGAGCCGCGGCTGCGTCCTGCGCCGCCAGCCCGACGGATTTGAAAAAGGTGATTTGCTCCGCGCTGGTGCGGCCAGGCGCAGTGTTGTTGATCACTGCGCCGATTTCGGTCAGGCTGTCGGGGGCGATCAACCCTTCTTGCAAGGCGGCTATGATTTCGCCTGCCTCTTCCCGGACGGCTTCGATCTGGTCAACGAACACCGCGGCGCGGGGCAGCAGGTCGGGCGGGATTTCGCGCATCTGAGGGGTATATGACCCCACGCCGTTGATGTGTGTGCCGGGGCGGATGGCATCCGCCGAGAAGACGGGGGTATTGGAAGTGGTCGCCGCGCAAATGATGTCTGCCTGGGCAGCGGCCCGGTCGGGGTGCTCGGCCGGGCGCAAATCGGTGGGAATCGGCCCTTTGCCGGCCATTTCCTGGATGAAACGCTCGACTTTTTCGGGGTTGGGGTCCACAACCCACACCGTGCGAAGCGGGCGCACGGTGCAAACGGCTTCCAGTTGGGTGCGTCCCTGCACGCCGGCGCCGAAGATGGCCGCGGTGGTGCAATCCGGGCGGGCGAGCAGGTCGGTGGCCGCGCCGCTGGCCGCGCCGGTGCGGATGGCGGTCAGTGCCCCGCCGTCGAGAAGGGCTTGCGGTTCGCCGGTTTGGGGGTCGAGCACCAGGACCACGCCGTAGATCAGCGGCAGGCCGCGCTGAGGGTTTTTCTGAAAAACCGAGACGATTTTGATACTGAGCGCTTCGCCATCCTCGCTTTGCAGGTACGCGGGCATGAGCAGCGTGGTGCCCTCGTGAGGGGCAACCGGCACCTGGGTGCGGAGCGGCATGACCGCTTTGTGCGCAGAGACAGCGGCGTAAGCCCGCTTTACTGCCTGGATGGCTTCGGTCATGGGAAGCGCCTGCTGTACTTGATCTGCGTTCAGGAAATACATCTTTTCTCTCCAGTGACAACGCAGGACAACTGCTGATCAGTTGTCCGAATGCGCAACTGGCGAGCAGTTGCGCCACGCTCTCAAAGCGGCATCGGGTCGCCGTAGGACAACTGCTTGTTAGTTGTCCGAATGGGCAACTGGCGAGCAGTTGCGCCACCGGCAACTGGTGAGCAACGGCTATAAAACGAGCGCAGTAGGGAGATTCTATCACTACTGCGCTCGGCTTCAAAACCCACAGGAGATGGCGGATCACTCGATGCCCAGGTAGGCTTTTTGCACCATTTCGTTCTTTTGCAGGTTGGCGGCGGTGTCGGTCAGCACGATTTCGCCGGTTTGCAGCACGTAACCGCGGTGAGCAATTTGCAGTGCCATGGTGGCGTTCTGCTCAACCAGCAGAATGGTGGTGCCTTCCTGGTTGATGCGCTGGATGGTATCGAAGACGAGCTCTACCAGCACGGGAGCGAGGCCCATGGACGGCTCATCCAACAGCAACAGGCGAGGGCGAGCCATCAGGGCGCGGGCCGTGGCTAACATTTGTTGTTCGCCGCCGGAGAGTGTACCGGCGACCTGGTTGCGGCGCTCTTTCAATCGCGGGAAGAGATTGAACACCCGTTCAAGGTCTTCGGCGATTTCCTTTTGGTTACTGCGCGAATATGCGCCCATATCCAGGTTTTCGGAAACGGTGAGTTTGGCGAAGATGCCGCGCCCTTCTGGCACCATGGCGATGCCGCGGTAGACCAGTTCGTGGGGCTTGAATTGCGAGAGGTCTTCGCCTTCGTAGCGAATGCTGCCTTCGCGAATGTTGACCAGGCGGCTGATGGCGCGCAGGGTGGTGGTTTTTCCAGCCCCGTTGGCGCCGATCAGCGTGACGATCTCACCTTTTTCTACAGTGAGGGAGACGCCTCGCAACGCCTGTATGTTGCCATAGTAGGCATGGATGTTTTCAACTTCGAGCATTGGCATAGGTCACTCTCTCTCAGGCCTGGGCGGCAGCGCCGCGGCCAAGATAGGCTTCGATTACCCGAGGGTTGCGCTGAATTTCGGCCGGTGTGCCTTCGGCGATTTTGGTGCCAAAGTCCATCACCGAAATGCTTTCACTGATGTTCATCACCACCTTCATGTCGTGCTCGATCAGCAGGATGGTGATTCCCAGTTCGTCGCGCAGGTGCTGGATGAAGCGCGTCATCTCGGTGGTTTCGTGCGGGTTCATGCCTGCGGTCGGCTCATCAAGGAGCAGCAGTTTGGGCTTGCTGGCCAGCGCGCGGGCAATCTCCAGGCGGCGTTGCGCGCCGTAGGGCAGATTGCTGGCTAGCTGGTCGCCTAATCCCTGCAAGCCAACGAAGTTGAGCAATTTGATGGCTTCTTCCAGCGCTTCGGCTTCTTCCTGCAACATACGGCGGGTGCGGAAGATGGCTTCGACCCAATGGCTCCTGAAGTGCCGGTGACGCCCTACCAGGATGTTCTCGATGGCCGTCATGTTGGCGAACAGACGGATGTTCTGGTAGGTGCGGGCAATGCCCAGGTGGTTGATCTGGTCAGGGCGGCGGTGGACTTCGTGTCCGGTGTCGGCACCGCTGTTGATGATGTGCCCATCGAACTCGATCACGCCGCCGTCAATGGCATAGAAGCCGGTGATGCAGTTGAAGAAAGTGGTTTTGCCGGCACCGTTGGGCCCGATGATGCTGATAATCTTCCCTTCGGGAAGCTCGAAATCGAACTGATTGACTGCGATCAGGCCGCCGAACTGTTTGGTGACAGCGCTTGCTTTCAGTAGTGGTGGCATAGCGATATCCTCTCTCTGTTAGTCGGCGCTTGTCGGGTGTTGCTGCTGCTCGTGGGCGTGCAACTCGCGTTTGGTGATCTCCGAAGGCCAGAACCCTTCTGGCCGTGCCAGCATCATGAAGATCAGCAAGATGCCGTACATCAGCAGGCGGTGCTCGGCGAACTCGCGCAGCAGTTCGGGAAGCCCAACCAGGATCAACGAACCGACCACCACGCCGGGCAGGCTGCCGATCCCGCCCACGATGATCAGGGAGAGCACGTTGATGGACACGATCAGGTTGAAGCTGTGAGGGAAGATGGAGGTCAGCTTGGGGGCAAAGATCGCCCCGGAAAGCCCGGAGAAGGCTGCGCCGGTGGCAAAAGCCAGCAACTTGGTGTTCACCAGGTTGATGCCCATGGCTTCGGCCACATCTTCGTCCTCACGCATGGCCATCCATTGGCGTCCCAAACGGGAGTCGCGCAGGCGGCTGGAAATGAACCAGGCCAGCAGCACTCCGATGAGGATGATGTAGTAAATCTGTCCGGGCTGGATGAGTTCGATCCCAAAGATAGATGGCTTGGGTATCTGCAGGATTCCCTGGGCGCCGCCGATTTGCGGTTTCAGCATGTCGGAGAGGGCCAGGATGCGGATGATTTCGCCAAAGCCCAGGGTGACGATGGCCAGGTAGTCGCCGCGCATGCGCAGAACAGGGATACCCAGAATGATGCCCGCGGCCACGGCGGCCAGCACGGCGATCGGCAACGCCGTCCAGAAGTTGAAGCCGGCATGCAATCCCAGCGCGCCTTCGGATGTCAGCTTGCCCATCACATAGGCCCCGATGGCGAAGAAGGCCACATAGCCCAGGTCCAGCAGGCCGGCGAAGCCAACCACGATGTTGAGGCCCAATCCCATCAGAATGTACAGCCCGACGTTGTTGGCGACCTCGGTCAGGTAGGAGCCGAGCAGAAGCGGGAGGAACAGCAGAACCAGGCCCAGCACAATGCGATTGATGACCGTCTGGGGGAGGTTGAGGAATGTTTTCCTGTTGGGGGTCTGTTCCTTTTCCTCCTCCCTGCGCTGACGGAAGGCTGTGTAAGCGCCGCCGAGCACGGCGATGAACACGGCAAAGCCGGGATTCAGCGACTTTCCGGTGAAGATCAGGCCGGTGAACGCCGTCCCGAAGAAGCTGCGCAGGCGGTTGAGCAGGATTTCCGAGAATGTGCCGGCCAGGATGACCCACACCAGGCCATTCCCGATGATCACCCGCCATTTGTCGCTGAGCAGGAACAGAGCGGATGCGGCTACGCTGAGGGCGACGTTCAACAGCAGCAGGACAAGGCTGCCGCTCATTGCTCCCTGATGGAAGGTCAGGATGTCGATCAGTTCGGGCGAAACGTTGATCAGGAACCGGCGGATGTCGAATGCGTTTGCCAGGATGATTGTCAGGATCAGGGGGAGCGTGTTGACGACCCCGATGACTGCCCCGAACCCCAGGGTTTTGGAGCGGCTTTGGGAGATGGTTTTCTGCGCCAGCAGGTAGGAGAGCGCGATGGGAGCCGCGAAAAGGAAGAGATGCCCCATGGTGAACACGCGGGCGATCATCTCGCGCTTGTTCAACAGGGCGATGAAACCGATGGCGCTCAGGCTCCAGGAGATCAACCCTG
>RFKO01000300.1 GCA_003694235.1 Anaerolineae bacterium | reverse complement strand
GCATCCATGCGGGTGGCGGGCGATACCCTCTACCTGGGCGACGCCGACCGCGGCCTGTGGGCGCTCTCGCTGGCCGACCCCGCCCATCCGGCCTGGGAGGGCGACAGAGTCGAACTGGCGGCCAGCGCCCGAGACCTTGTCGCCGCGGGGGAGCGGATTTACATCAGCGCGTTCTCCTCCTATGGGCTGCAAATTCTCGACCGCGGGCTGAACACCTTGGGGGTTTACCGCACGCTCTACCATCCCTACAACGTGATCTGGCAAGGCGATCTGGCCTATGTCTTTGACCGCGGCGTGGGGCTGCAGGTGGTCTCCACGACAGGCGTTCCGGCGGTGATCGGGACGGCGGAATTCGAGGCCCCTTACGGCCATCTGCGGCTGGCGCTGGACGGGGGAACGGCCTTCGCCGCGGCCAATGATTTGCAAAACGGGCGCGCCTTGCTCTACGCCGTGGATGTGAGCGACCCCGCCGCACCCGCGGTGGCTGCCCGCACGGAGACACCCTTCATCCAATCTCTGGCGGCTGCAGATGGGTATCTCTACGCCGCGGCCTGTGAGCAAGGAGTGCTGATCTACAACGCCGGACTTGCCCTGCTGGGGGAACTGCCCTCCCAGGGGTGCAGCGACAGCCTGCTGGTGGATGGGAACTATCTTTATCTCGGTGACGGCGCGGGCGGGCTGGCCGTCTTCGACCTCGGCGATCCGGCGCAGCCGCGGGAAATCGCCCGCCATCCCTGGCCGTTTGAGTTGCCCCTTCGTCCGGTAATGGTCGCCGCCGATGGCGTGCTCTACGTGGCTTATGACGCCAGCGCGGTGGGGCGCGATCTGCCTTCCCTGCTGGTGTTTGATACCTCCATCCTGGCAGAGATTACCCCGGCGGGCAGCCTGACCGAACCCCGCATGCGCGCCGCCGCCGTCCAGGTCGAAAATGGTCGGCTCTATGTGGCCGATCAGAACGGCTGGCTCTATGTGTTCGATCTCAGCAATCCGCTCTCGCCATCGCTGACTGCTAAAAATCAGAGTTCCGGCGGGGAATTTTATGATCTGGCGGTACAGGGCAGCCGTTTTCTGGTGACCGCTGGAGGTGGCGGGATGTATCTTTACGAGGCCTCACATGAATAATCCTGATGTTCTTCCCCTGATTCTCATTGCAGGCATCTTCGCCATCTTCTGCCTGATTGGAGCATTGCTGCTCTTCGTATTCATCTGGTTCGGCAGGCGCTTTGTGTCGATTTGGAATCAATCGGAAAAAGCGCTCCAGGGGGAGCCAGACGCTTACCTGGCGGAGAAGGTCTCTGCCATGCCAGACGCGCCGCTTACAGATTACGCCTCGCTGCTTTCCCTGGCCGGACAGCAAATCCTCAATAAACTGCACTACCGCGGCGCGTTGCACCGCCTGGCCGATCCCCGGCCCGAGGCGCCTGCTCCGCTGGCTTTTGACCTGCAAACGGTAAGCGGGCGCGGCGTCCTGCTGGCGCGCACCGCCTCACACCGCCATGAACTTGAAATCCAGCGCAAAGGCGTTCTATCCCCGCCTGTCTACCGGGTGCACGTTGACGGAATCCCCATACTGGATATTCACCTGCCGTTCCTCAAAGGTCAGATGCCGCCGCTCTTCCAAAATCTGACCTTGGGGCTGACTCGTGAAGAGGAAGACTGGCTGATAGCGCTGGCAGCCAGCCTGTGTTATGAACCTCTCGTCGAGCATTAAGCGGAAAGGAGGAACAGAAGATGGATGCACAGAAGATGAAATTACAATCTGTCTTTCCCCTCAACAAGAAGCGGGATGCTCGAACAGGGAACAAATCGTTCCTGAGCATTTTTGTCTTCGTCATTGTGTTGTTGCTTCTGCTACCCAGAACACCGGCCCGCGCCGACGCCGCCCCGCCGGAAGCGCCGCCGGGGACCAACCCCCTGCCCGGCGAGGAGATCACCCAGGTGCGCATGGAAGCCGAAACCGTGACCATGAAACTGGCTTCCGATGGTAATTCTGCTCGCGTGGAGGCCGTGTTCCACATGCGCAACCTGGGCAGCGCGGAGGAAAGCATGCAGGCGCGCTTCCCGCTTTCCTTCTGGGATGGCAGTTCGGACGGGTACTTCAACTGCCCGGAGATCGGCGATTTGCGCGTCTTCGTGGACGAGCGCGAAGTGCCCACCGTGCGCCTGGAAGGGGAGCCGCGCGAGCAGTGCGACGATACTCCCATGCCCTGGGCGGGCTTCGATGTCACCTTCCCGCCAGGCGAGGAGGTCGTCCTGAAAGTGGTCTACACCCAATCCACCTACGGCTACGAACCGTATTTCGTGCTGCGCTACATTCTGGAAACCGGCGCGGGGTGGAAGGGCACCATCGGTTCGGCGGACATCATCGTGGAGATGCCCTACGAGGTCACGCCGGGAAACATTCTGCTCAGCGGGGAGACCGGTTATGGGGGCACCACGCCGGGCGCGACCCTGGAGGGACGGCAGGTGCGCTGGCATTTTGACGATCTGGAGCCAACCAGCGCGGACAACATCAGCCTGCTGTTCGTGCTGCCCTCATACTGGCAGAAAATTGATGAAGCCCGCCAGCGGGTGGAGCAGTCCCCCAAAGACGGCGAGATGTGGGGCTTCCTGGGGCTGGCGTACAAACGTGCTATCCGAGCCGCCGGGGGCGCTTTCTTTCTGCGCGATGACGACGGCGCGTACGCGCTCTATCAGAAATCCGCCGAGGCCTATGAAAAGGCCGTCACGCTCGACAGCCGCGACGCCGACTGGCATTACGGCTATGCCGAACTGCTGTGGATGGGTTACGCCACTTACGGTTTTATCCAACGTCCGGGATTCGACGCTCCGGCTGCTCTGCAGCGCTGCCTGGAAGAACTCGCTACCACGCTGGAACTCAGGCCCGATCATGAAAAGGCGTTGACCCTGATCGAGGAGATCAACTGGTTTTCCTCATGG
>RFKO01000299.1 GCA_003694235.1 Anaerolineae bacterium | reverse complement strand
CAGCACCTCACCCGGCTGTCGCTGGAATCTTCCGCGCATGCCGCTTTGATCACTCGCGGTGGGCGCACCTGGGCGTACGCCGGTCAGTTATCGCAACCGGCGGTGGAGGAACTGGCGCAGTTGTTGGCGCACTATTGGGAGCATGATGGCGGCAGCGACCTGGCCCGCTATGTCCACCTGAAGACGAATGGGGGGGAGTATATGTTGTATGCCACCAGCCTGGGTGATGATTTTGTGCTCGCACTGGCGTTCGAGGCGGAGACGCCCTTTATGGAAATGCGCGCCCGTGCCAACGCGCTGGCGCGCAAGCTTTCCTCGCCGCCGCCGGTCCAGCCCGCGGCAGAGGGGGCGGCAGAACCCACCGGGGAAGCCGGACCGGAAGAATCCCCTCCACCTGAAGATGCAGATGTGCCTATCCCCTCCGACTGGCGACCGGATCAATTCGATCTCAATGACGGCCGCCAGGCATTCCTCGAAGATTTGCTTCGCTCACTGGATATTCCCACCCCCCAGGGTGAACCTGCCGCCGCGGAAGATACGCCTCCCGTCGAGGTGGATTTGTCCCCTGCTGACTGGGAAGAATGGGAAACAGAACTGGATGATTTGTTCGTAGAACCGCCGGTCGAAGAAGCGGCTCAAACCCCCTCGCCTGTAGCGGATGACACCCACCCCATCGCGACCTCTCCCGAGGAGGAGGCTGTGTCGCCGGATGCCGAAACCCGTCCCACCGCGGTTGTCGATGAGGAGGAAGCGCCGGAGAAAGAAGATAAACCGCCAACACCCGAACCAGATTCGCTGACCCGGCACAACCTGACGTATGCCTGTGTGCTGGTGCCGCGTTTGCCGCAGCATCATCTGGTGGGTGATCTGGCCGACGCGCTGGCAGGCTGGGTGCGCGATCTCAGCCTGGCGTTCGGCTGGCGATTGGAACATCTCTCGGTGCGGCCGGATTACTTGCAGTGGATCGCTGTCGTC
The DNA here is from genome assembly GCA_003694235.1 of Anaerolineae bacterium. GTDB lineage: Bacteria > Chloroflexota > Anaerolineae > Anaerolineales > UBA11858 > J130. The sequence goes on along the minus strand of RFKO01000299.1, from coordinate 6,058 downwards.
CCGCCGGATCAATCCCCCGGCATGATGGTGCACAATTTGAGTGTGGAAACCTCAAAGCGCATCTTTGCCGAGTTCCCCCGCCTGGCGCGCGATAACCCTTCGGGTGAATTTTGGGCGCCTGGTTACCTCATTGTCAACGGACGCGATCCGTTTGCCCGCAACATGGTTCAGAATTTCATCGATCAGGTGCGTGCCCGCCAGGGCGCTGAATGATCAAGGACGTTGCTGCTATGCCTCCTGTGGTGGTGTTGATAGATGGCCACGCCCTGGCCTACCGCGCTTTCTTTGCCCTCACGGGCGGAGGAGGCGATGGTCGTTGGCGTACCAGCAAGGGCGAGCCGACCGCCGGTATCTACGGCTTCACCAGCGTATTGCTGCGCATCCTGGAGCAGGAAGCGCCGGAATACCTGGCCGTGGTGTTCGATACCGGCAAGACCTTCCGCGATGACCTGTATCCGGAGTACAAAGCCACGCGCGCCAAAATGCCGGAGGATTTGCGCGGGCAGATTGACCGCATTCAGCAGCTGCTGGATGCTTTGCACATCCCCGTGCTGGCTGTGGAAGGGTATGAAGCCGATGATGTGCTTGGCAGTCTGGCGCGGCAGCTGAGCGCCCAGGGGCTGGGGGTGAAGATATTTACCGGCGATCGAGACCTGTTGCAGCTGGTGGATGAGCGTGTGATCGTCAACCTGCCCGGCAGGTCGCTCTCCGAGGCGCGCGATTACCGCCCTCAGGATGTGGTGGAAAAGATGGGAGTGCGCCCCTCCCAGATCGTGGACTACAAAGCTTTGCGGGGGGATTCATCGGATAACATCCCCGGTGTGCGGGGGGTGGGCGAGAAAACTGCCATCGCCTTGCTTCAGCAGTACGGTGATTTGGATACCGTGTATGCCCATCTGGATGAGTTGAAACCCGGCCTGCGGAAGAAACTGGAAACCGGCAGGGAGATGGCTTACCTCAGCCGCCGGTTGGCGCGCATCGTCACCGACCTGGATGTGCCTTTCAACCTGGATGCGGCCAGCACGCGTAATTTCACCCCGGATGAAGCCCTGGGTTTGCTGCGCGAACTGGAGTTTCGTTCGCTGCTCAAGCGCCTGGATGCCCTGCGGGGCCGCGAACGGCAGGGGCAGAGCCGCGCCGGAGAGCAGTTATCGCTGTTTGCCGCTGCGCCCCCGGAGGTAGAAGTGAAAGCCTCCGCCGACCGGCGGGTAGAGATTGTGGACGGCCAGCCGGCGTTGAAGGCGCTGGCCGTTGCGCTGGAAAATGCCTCTCTGATCGCCGTGGATACCGAAACCACCTCTACCGACCAGATGCAGGCCGAACTGGTGGGAATCTCGCTGGCGGTGGAAGAGAGCCAGGGGTATTACATTCCCCTGGGGCATCGCCAGGGGAAGCAGTTGCCTCTGGGCGTTGTGTTGGAAACCCTGCGGCCAGCCTTGACCGCGCCAGACATCCCCAAAGTAGGGCACAATATCAAGTACGACTATGTGGTGTTGGCGCGGCATGGCCTGGAACTGACACCCCTGTATTTCGACACCATGATCGCCGAGTGGCTTACCAACCCGGATTCGCGCAACCTGGGGTTGAAGAAACTGGCCTGGGTGCGCCTGGGCTACGAGATGCTGGACATTGAGGCGTTGATCGGTTCGGGCAAGAAGCAGATCAGCATGGCCGAGGTGCCGATCGAGCGCGTGGCGCCCTATGCGGCAGACGACGTGATGGCCGTACTGCGCCTGCTTCCCCCGCTTGAGGAAGAACTGCGGCAGGCTGATTTGTGGCGGGTTTTTGCCGAGGTCGAGATGCCGCTGGTCGGCGTGCTCGCGGGCATGGAAATGGCCGGCATCGCGCTGGATCGCGACTTTCTGGCGCAGATGGGGAAGGAACTCGACGAACGGCTGGAGGCGATTGAGCGCCGTATCTTCGACGCGGTGGGCGAGCGCTTCAACCTGAACTCGCCCAAACAATTGTCTCAGGCCCTGTTCGAGCGTTTGAAGCTCAAGCCCCCGGCCGGGACGCGGCGCACAGCCACGGGAGGCTTTTCCACCGCTGCCGGTGTGTTGGATGCGCTGCGCGACCAGCATCCGGTGATCGAGTGGGTGTTGGAGTATCGCGAGCTGTCCAAGCTGAAGTCCACCTACGTTGACGCGCTGCCCCAGCAGATCAACCCGAACACCGGTCGCATCCATACTTCCTACAATCAGGCCGGTTCGCGCACCGGGAGGATTGCCTCATCTGACCCCAACCTGCAGAATATTCCGATCCGCACCGAACTTGGCCGCAAAGTGCGGCAGGCGTTCGTGGCCCCGCCGGAATGGCAATTGCTGGCGGTGGATTATTCCCAGGTCGAGTTGCGGATTGTGGCGCACATGGCGCAGGATGAAGCCATGCTGGAGGCTTTTCGCCGCGGCCAGGACATTCATGCCACCACCGCGGCGGCGGTGTTCGATGTGCCGCTGGAAGCGGTCACGCCGGCTCAGCGGCGGCATGCCAAAGCAATCAATTTCGGGTTGATTTATGGAATGAGTCCCTATGGCCTGACGCGCGCCACCGACCTCACGCTGGCTGAGGCGGAAGACTTTGTGCGGGCATACTTCCGTAAATTCCCTGGCGTCAAACGCTTCCTGGATGGGCTTCGCCGTCAGGCTGCCGAGCAGGGTTATGTGGAGACGCTCCTGGGGCGGCGACGCTATTTCCCCGGGCTGAAGAATGCCCAGAGCCGTCAGCAGCGCGAACGCGAGGAGCGTGAGGCCATCAACGCGCCGGTGCAGGGTACGGCTGCGGATATCATGAAACTGGCGATGATTCAGGTGGCCGCGGCGTTGAAGGAGCAAAACCTGGCGGCGCGCATGTTGTTGCAGGTACACGATGAACTGGTGTTAGAATGTCCCCAGGAGCAGGTGGCGCATACTGCCCGCCTGGTACAATCGGTTATGGAGAATGCCTATCCCCTGGACGTGCCGCTCTCCACCGAGGCACGCTCTGGTCCGAACTGGGGTGTTTTGCAACCGCTGAAGAACGAGTGAAGCCATGGAACAACATCAGGAGCAACGGTATCGGCAGGCTATGAATCTCGGTCACTCGGCTGCCTGGGAGCAGGAGTGGGATCGCGCCGCGGCCTATTACGGCAAGGCGCTGGAGGCCAAGCCGGATGATCCGCGGGCGTTGAGCAGCCTGGCGCTGGCTTTCCTCAACATGGGGGAGGTAGAAAAGTCGCTCCGTTACTATTTGCGCGCTGCCGAGGTGGCGCCGAATGACCCGATGCCGCTGGAAAAGGCAGCCATGTTATACGAGAACATGGGGCAATCGCGCAAAGCGATCACGCTTTCGCTTCGGGCGGCAGAGCTGTATCTGCGCGCCAAAGATGTGGAGAAAGCGATCGAAAACTGGACGCGCGTGCTCTCGATTGACGTTGAGAATTTGCAGGCCCATAGCCGGCTGGCGCTGCTTTTCGAGCGGTTGGGGCGGAAAGCACAGGCGATTCGAGAATACCTGAACATTGCCAGTCTTTACCAGCATGCCGGGCAGAAGGAAAAAGCCTTTGAGGTGGTGCAGCGCGCGCTCAAACTGGATAGTCAGAATGCGGAAGCGCAGCGCGCGCTGGCGATGTTGCGCGCCGGCACAGTGCTGCCTAAACCGGCGCGGCCACAAGGCGGCACCGGCCCGTTTCGCAAGAAAAAAGTCGAGCCGGCCCCGCAAGCGACAAAGCAGAAAATCGAGGAACGGCGCGAGGATAGTGGCCAGGACCCGGTGGAGGAGACGCAGCAGGAGGCGCTTTCCGGGCTGGCGCAGTTATTCTTCGAGCAGTCCGGCAGCGAGGGGGAGGCGGGAGATGGGCGGCGCTCTGGCATTCAATCCATGCTTCAGGCTTCCAGCCCGCTGTTTGCCAAAGATGCCGACCGCACGCGCATCATGCTTCATCTGGGGCTGGCGGTCGATTTGTTGACGAAGGGAGACCTGGATCAGGCCGGAGAAGAATTGAAAGGCGCGATTCAGGCCGGGCTGGATGCGCCGGCAGCGTACTTTAGCCTGGGATACATCCAGGCCAGGCAGGAACGCCTGGAGAGCGCGGTGCGCTCGTTGCAGAAAGCGGCTTCACACGCTCGCTATGCCCTGGGGGCGCGCCTGTTGCTGGGGCAAATCTGGTATCAGCGCGGCGAATACGCCAAAGCCGCCGCGCGCTATCTGGAAGCCTTGAGCGCGGCGGACGCTGAAGTCGTGCCGCCGGAGCAGGCGGATGCCCTGCGGGAACTGTACGAGCCAATCATCGAAGCGTTTTCCCGCGCCAGAGATGTGGAGCGTCAAAAGCAGTTGTGTGAGAACATCCGCGATCTGTTAATGCGTCCGAACTGGCGTACCCGTTTGCGCGATGCGCGCCGTCAGTTGAGCGATCAGACCGATGGTGGCCCTCCTTTGCCGTTGGCCGAAGCCTTGCTGGAAGTCAACAGCAGTGAGGTGGTGACGGTCATGAGCACCATTCGCTCTTATTTGCGCGCCGGTCACCTTGACGCTGCGCTGGAGGAAGCCTTTTTCGCTTTGGACATTGCCCCTACCTATTTGCCATTGCACATCGCTGTGGGGGATTTGTTGATTACCAAGGATTTGCTCTCGGAGGCGGCTGAAAAGTTCAATGTGGTGGCCAGGGCTTACACGCTGCGCGGCGAACCTCGACGCGCCATCGCCATGCTCAAGCGGGTGGCCGAGATGGCGCCGATGAATCTGGAAATCCGCCATCAGTTGATTGAGCGTTTGGTCGAATGGGGTAATCTGGAAGAGGCGGTTGAGGAGTACCTCCGGCTGGCCGATGCCCACTATCGCCTGGCAGATATCGAAAGCGCCCGCCAGGATTACGAAGAGGCCCTGCGGCTGTGCCGGCAGATGGAAAATCCGCAGCAGTGGCAGTTGCGCATTTTACATCGCCTGGCCGATATCGAGACTCAAAGTCTGCAATGGCGGCGTGCAGCGGAGCTGTATAAAGAGATTTGCACACAACACCCGGAGGATGAGGAGGCCAATCGCAATCTGATCAATCTGTTGCTCAACCTGGGCGAGCCGGAGCAGGCATTGGTGGCCGTGGATCGCTTTGTGGGGGCGATGAGCCGCCAGCGCAAAGGCGATCGCGCCGCCGCGGTGTTGGAAGATTTGCTCAACGAGCAAAACGCTCAACCGATGTTGCACTATCGCCTGGCCGCTCTGTACGAGCAGATGGGACAGAAAGAAGCTGCCGTGCGTCACTACGACGCCGCAGGCGAGTTGCTGCTGGACGTGGGAGACAAAGCCGGCGCGGCCGAGATGATCCGCCGCTTGATCGCTCTCGATCCGCCGGAGAAGGACAAATATCAGCGCTTATTGGATACTTTGTAGGGAGAGTGAGGCTGGGGCGCTACCACAACTGGAAGGCCGTCGCGGTTTGTCCCTGCAGTTGGTTGTAGGTGAGGGTGATGGTGATGATGCCGCGCCCATGCACATCGGCCGGGATGATGTGCGTGCCGGACGATAGGCCGTCGGCATTGGTGGGAGGAAGCGTGCCGCTGTATGTCGCTCCGCCGGGGAGGGTGACCAGGTAGCGGATTTCGACGCCCTCTACCGGACGTAAAGCCTGGTCGTATACCTTCACGTATAGCGTTTGTTCGCCGCCGTTGCGGGGGAGGGAGACCGGCGAGACGAACGCGTAGGCTTTCAGGCTCAACACCGCGCGGGTGCTTTGCAGATCACCGGGTACGGGACGCAACAGGGCGGGATCTTCTCCCTGGGAGATGAAGAACTCTTTGCCCAGGTTGGCGACCTGCACGCGTTCACCAGCCGGTAATTCGGGATGCCATTCGAAGCGGGCGCGCTGGAAGTATTGGGAGATCCAGCCGTTGTGAATCTCGAAGTTGGAAATCGGATAGCCGAATTGCCCTACCCCGCCATGGGCCTCGAAGAACTCGAGGAAGTCGTAGCAGACGGCGTAGTTGCCCGCGACTTCCGGGAAGTCTCTGCAGCCCGGGTAGTTGGCCGGGCGCGGCAAAGGTTCCCCGGGCGAGTAGAGCAACGTGCCAATGGGGGTGAGCTGCACTTT
>RFKO01000048.1 GCA_003694235.1 Anaerolineae bacterium | reverse complement strand
TACGCTCACAATGCTCGCTGGGGCGATGGGAACGGCCATGCCCATGTGCGCGCGGCGCTGCTGGGGCCCTCGTTGAGCATTCCTTTTGTGAGCGGGCGGCTGACGCTGGGGACGTGGCAGCAAATCGTCTTTCTGGATTTCGATAACCGCCCGCGGCGGCGGGAGCTGGTGGTGCAGATCGTGGGGGAGTGAAACCGACGAAGGGCGACAGGCAACGGACGACAGACGAGGAGGGATCGCGGCCTGTCGTTCGTCGTCAGCGCGCCGGTTCGGCGTAAATCCCCAGATGGTTTGCGACCGCGCGTTCTCGTCCTGGGATGCCGTTGTTGATCGGCGAGTTGAGCACGCGCGCCATCCCCAGCGGGCCTTCTACGACCAGTGTGGATGAACCGCCGCCGTCCAGGTTCATGGCGGTGTACGCGCCGTAGGATTCCAGAATCTCGGCCAGTTCTTGCAGCGTCACGCCTTCTGAGTAGCCCGGCTGGCGGCCATCGACCACCATCAGGATCAGGGTGCGGTTTTTCTGATCCAGCCCGACGGCGCTGCGCGGCTCTGGCGAACTGTCCAGGCCGGGCGCCGGTTGCCCTTCTTTGAGCAGCAAGCGTGTGCCGGAGATGGCGTTGTAGATTTTTCCGGTGGGCGCGTTGAAGCGAGCGTTCTGATCGGCGGTGATGTACAGGGTGGGTTCGTTATTGGTGTCCTGGGAGTAGATGATTCCCTCGGAAGCGGCAAAGCCGGTGGGGTTGACGCGATCGCCGCGGTGAGGGTAGTAATCCAGGATGGTGTTGGTATGCCAGGGGGTGAAGGCGTCGCCGTTGATGGCCACCTGCAAATCGAAGGTGTTGAGAAAATCGGATGTGGTGCGCGCCTTGATCGGTAGAGGGTTGTCCGGGTCGCCCGGGGTGACAAAAAGGCGGATGCCTTCGGCGCGCAGGTCAACCTTGATGACGTGGATGACCAGCGGGCGCGGCTCGCGGCGCACCTCGCGGATGTACTCCACCCCTTTGAACAGGCGTTGTTGCGTGGGGCGGGGGAGCAACCGTTGGACAAGGCGCGGTCCGATGAAGACGGCCGCCAGAGAAAGCAGCAGAACGGCCAGCACGCTGCAGGTCAGTACAGCGCGCCGCCGGGGATGTTTGTTCGGCATAGAATTTCCTTCAGGTGGAGAAGCGTTTTTCGGCTGCACGCATGGCGTCGAAGGCCGCGATGCTTACCTCGATGATTTCGATGGTTGGCTCGCGCGTGGTCAGCCGTTGGAGTGCCAGGTTGGGTTTGGCCAGCAGTCGTACCCAGGGTGAATCCAGGTGATCCGCCGTCCAGCGGATGTATTCATACGCCATGCCGGCAAGGATGGGGATGAACGCCACGCGGCTGATCAGCCGCGTGGCCAGAGGGAGCGGGCCAAGCAGAGAAAAGACCAGGATGGACAGCAGCACCAGTGTGAGCAAGAAGGCGGTGCCGCAGCGCGGGTGTTCCAGTGATTGCTGCTGAACGTTCTCGGGGGTCAGTTCCAGCCCGGCCTCGAAGGCGTTGATGGTTTTGTGCTCGGCCCCGTGGTAGGCGAACACGCGCCGGATGTCGGGTGTCAAACCGATCAGCCAGATGTAGCCAATCAACAGAAGCAGACGAACCAGGCCTTCGCCCAGGTTGCTCCACCAGGCGTTCCAGTGGAGGAAGCGTTCGGCCAGTTGTCCCAGCGCTGCCGGCGCCAGGAAGAACAGTCCAATGGCTACGATGAAGGAGAAACCCAGCGTAAGGTAGAGCGCCGGCCCTTCGATTTGCTCCTCTTCCTCTGCCTGCAGATTGGCCGAGATGGTCAGGGCGCGCATGCCCAGTCCCAGCGCGTCCCAAAGCAAGATGATGCCGCGCAGGAAGGGGATTTTTGCCAGGCGACTTTTGTAAATGCCGCCCAGTTTTTCGGTGTGGATCACAATGTTGCCATCCGGCGCGCGCATCCCGATGGCGACAGCGTTTGCGCCGCGCATCATTACGCCCTCGATTACGGCCTGCCCGCCATAGTTAGGAAGTTTTTCTGTCATCGTCACAGGTTGAAGAAGAAATGCACCAGCGCCTGCATGCCGCGTTTCCAGGTGGGGAGATGCAGCTTTTCGTTAGGGCCGTGCATATTGTCGTTGGGCAGACCGAAGCCGATGTTGACCGACTCGACCCCCAGAATGTGCTGGAAGTCGCTGACCACCGGCACGCTGCCGCCCTCACGCTTGAAGAGCGGGCGAACTCCCCACACGGCCTCAGCCGCTTTGAGGTAGGCCTGGTTCCAGGGTGAATGACGGTCGCTTAAGGATGGCGGGCTGCCCACCATGGCGGTTAGCTCCCAGCGAATGGTGGGAGGGGCGTTTTCTTCGAGATATTGGCGGAGTTGCCGGTGAACCGCTTCTGGGTCCTGGTTGGGGACCAGGCGGCATGAGATCTTGGCCATCGCATAGGAAGGCAACACGGTCTTAGAACCTTCGCCGATGAAGCCGGCGTACAACCCGTTGATTTCCAGTGTGGGGCGGCCGCCAACGCGTTCGGCCGGGGTGTAGCCTTTCTCGCCATACAGAGCCGGCGCGCCGGTGTTTTCCAGGAACCAGACGTCGTCAATCGGCAGACGGGCGATCTCGGCGCGTTCTTCGTCACTCAGCGGCAGTACGGAATCGTAAAAGCCGGGCAGCGTGACACGTCCCTCGGCGTCGTGCATGCCGGCGATCAATTCGGCCAGCGCCTGAGCGGGGTTGTGAACTGAGCCGCCAAACACGCCGGAATGCAGGTCGTGATCCGGCCCCCAGACGCGCAGTTCGAAATAGGCCAGCCCGCGCAACGCGTAGGTGATGGTCGGCAGGTCGGGCGCGACCATGCCGGTATCGGGGTTGAGAGCGAAGTCACAGGCCAGTTTCTCCTTGTGCTGGCGGATGAAATCGGCCAGGTGGGGAGACCCGATTTCCTCTTCCCCTTCGATGATGAATTTGACATTTACGGGCAGCGCGCTGGTTTTGATGATGGCTTCCACGGCGTTGATGGTGGCTGTCACCTGCCCTTTCATGTCCGTCGCGCCGCGAGCGTACAGGTTTTCGCCGCGCACCTGCGGCTCGAAAGGCGGCGAATCCCATTTGTCCAGCGGTTCGGCGGGTTGCACATCGTAGTGGCCGTATATCAAAACGGTTGGGGCGGATTCCCCCGCTTCCAGGTGCTCGCCGTATACGACCGGGTGACCGCCGGTTGGCATGATTTCCACCTTGTGCATACCTGCTTGCCGCAGGCGCTCGGCTACCCATTGGGCAGTCTTTTGTACCTCTGCAGCCTTTTGCGGGTCGGTGGAGACGGACGGCAGGCTGGCAAAAGTTTTCAGCTCATCGAGAAAGCGGTTAGATTCTTTTTGTAGATAGTCCAGAGCAAGCTGTCGTGAATTGCTCATTGTGTGGCCTCCGGGTTGGTCATCATTTGTCTTGCCCCGAGTCGGAATAGATTGCGAGTAAATCTTCCAGAAGTTTATCACGAACCCAGGGCACAAAGCGACGGATTTCGGGGAATTGTCGGGCAGTAGCCTGTACCTGTGATTGATAACGGCTGGCGTCACAACTGTCTTTGGGAACGACATAGCTGCCGTCCATGATGGCGTGTGTTTCGCCGTTATCATGGATAACGTCAACGACGTACAGGTTGGATGGATAGGTGGCATTGTACAGATTGCCAAAATATTGCCCTGCTCGGAAGAGAGCGTTCAGAGCAATGGTCAGGTCGGTTTTCAGGTCACCGGTGCGTAAGTTCCCTGACCAGAGCTTTACGAGCGTGTCGCCGCATCCAATGGGGCCGCCCGTGCCCGTTTGTACAAAGTAGATGACGATGGCGTTCTCTGGAATGAAGCCGGGAGGAAGTGGAGTTACGGTAGGGGTCAGGCTTGGCGTTGGTGAAGGGGTAAGCGTTTGGGTGGCAGTGGGGCTGGGGGTAACGGTGGGAGTATTCGTTGGCGTTTGCGTGGGGGTGACAGCGCTGGTCAATGCCAGGGCTGTTCCTGTGGCTCCGGCATAGATCGTTTCTGCGGCTTGCGTAATGGTGGCCGCGATGTCAGGAGTGGCGCTGGCCGCTGGGTGGGTGTTTGCAGCTGAAGGGGTGCAGGCAGATATAAGCAGTGCAAAAAAGATTGTGGAGAGGAGAGTGAGTTGTTTGTGCATAGTTCTGCTCTGAGGGATAGCGATGCGAAGATTATACGCCTGATGTTGTAATCTGAGAACGGTGGATCAACCGGTGGACAGAGAAGGGACTTACAAACCTGTAATGTGATTTGGTACTTTAGGGCCATTCCAATTTGTTGCTTATCGGGGTAAAGTCAGTTATGAGATTCCATCGCATGTTTCTTTGCGATGAAAAACCTTAGAAGGAGGTAGATTATGAATGCTCGAAAACTGATTATTCTGGCCGGCATTTTGCTGCTGGTGCTCTCGGCATGTGCTTTGCCTGGTGGAAACTCCAATCAGACTGCCCCGGCTGTCCCGTCCGGAGAGCAACCTGCCGAGCAGGGTGCCCAGGCCGTCGCGCCAACCACGGCGCCTGCGGCGGTCCAGCCGGCTCAACCAACCCAACAGCCGGCTATTCCTCCCGTGCAGCCCACAGAGATGCCCGCTCCAACTCAGGAGGCGCATTTTTCTGTGGCGGACGCTCTTTCGCATCTGAGCGATTTTGCTCTCCAACGGGAAGACCTGCCCAACGATTATTACGTTCCCTCCGGCGGCGAAACCCGCTATACCAACACGCAGCTGGTTTATGAGCTGGGAGAGCTGGAGGCGAAAAAGTACATCGTTGCGACGGGGCGCGTTGATGGTTGGAAGATCGAATTGAATCGTTCTAATAAAGCCGATATCGCGCCGGCGCGCATTGTGAGCACGATGGAACTGTTTGAAACGAATGAAGGCGCACGGCTGGCACTCTCGCCGGAGTGGTTTAAGGCCTATAAATCAGATTACACGAAGGATGAAATTACATGGCTGGACAATGGTTGCCAGGTCGGCGATCAATGTCTGCTCTATACGCATAAATCCTTTGATCCATCGTCCAATTTGACAACGACGACATACGAGATTGCGTTCGCATACCGCAATGTGGTTGTCTGGATCTGGGCCAGCGGCCTGGATATCGAGATGAATGCAGACTACGTGATCAATGCCGCGCAGGCGGTTTATGACCGCATCTCGCGCTTTGATTAGGGCGCATCGGTAGTTACAGTGGCATTGTGCGAGGTTGTCTGATGCAGGCAACCTCGCTTTTTGTGTTAGAATAGCGCTATCTGGATCGGCGGTCGTCGTGGGCAAAACTCAGTCCGCGGCGGCGTTGGAGACCCGTCGAATAGTCTGATAGTCAAATGGTCAGATAGCCAGGCAAGTGTTTCGACCACCCGACTACCTGACTACCCGACTACCCAACTACCCAACGAAAAGTGCCGCCATCCGTGGTGAGCAGCCGATCCGATGAAGATTTGTGAACAGTATATCCTTGCTGCCTCGGTTGATGAGGTCTTCCAGGCGTTGGGAAGCGCGCCCGGCAAGGCCCAGATCATCGCCGGGGGAACCGACTTGCTGCTGGAAGTTCAACAAGGCAAGCGGGAACCGCCCCACACCCTGATTGATGTCTCAGACATACCCGAAATGCGGGGGATTGAGATTCGGGAAAGTCGTCTTTTTATCGGCGCGGCGGAACCGATCAGCCGGGTAGCCGAATCCCCCCTTGTTCACGAACATGCGCAGGCGCTGGCCGAAGCCGCGGCGCTGATTGGCGGCCCGCAGGTGCGTAACGTCGCCACGCTGGGCGGCAACGTGGCGCACGCCCTGCCGGCCGCGGATGGGGCGATTGCCCTTGCCGCGCTGGACGCGGTGGCGGAGATTGCCTCCCCGCGCGGGATGCGCCGCGCCCCCCTGCCCTCCCTGTACCGCGGCGTGATGCAAAACACCCTCGCCGCGGACGAGGTGCTCCTGGGGTTCAGCCTGCCCCTGAAAGGCGCGGGCGAAGCCTCGGCC